>CALJDF010000214.1 GCA_938023835.1 uncultured Alphaproteobacteria bacterium | reverse complement strand
TGGCGTGAAGACATTGTTCATCGAGCCGGGCAGTCCATGAGAGAACGGCTACAACGAGAGCTTCAACGGAAAACTCAGGGACGAGATGCTTAACGGCGAAATCTTCTACACCCTGGCCGAAGCCAGGATCATGATCGAACGCTGGCGCCGGCATTACAACACCGTCAGGCCGCACTCATCACTCGGCTACAGACCGCCCGCACCAGTCACGATCTTGCCGCCTATGGCCGAATCGCCTTACCCTCAAACCGTCCGGGCTCTCTCATAGAAACTGGACCACTGATCAGGGGCAGGCCACACCAGCCCATCATCGCTCAGCGTCTCTGGGAAGAGGTCCAAAAGCAACTCACGGAGAATGCGGCCAACCGCAACGCTTCTACCAACGACGCCAATCCATTTCTCCTGACCGGCCTCCTCTATGACGACAGCAGCGACAAGATGTGCCCGACGCACACCAACAAGAAGGGACGCCGCTACAATTACTACATCTCAAAACGCCTCATTCATGGTGGCGCCAAGAGTCACCCAGATGGATGGCGCATCCCGGCTCGCCCAATCGAGCGCATCGTCATCGATACGTTGAAAGCGATGCCTGGTGCCCCACCCTTCCCCGCTAATTCAGTATCGACCCAGCGAGCGAGCCTACTTGGACGGGTAGAACGCATCGAACTGCGCCCCAACGAGGTGGTCCTAACCTTCAAGGCCGCCGACGATCACTCCGACGGTTCAAACCAGATCATCAGTGTCCCAATCTATGTTCAGATGCGTGGTGTGGAGCGGCGTATCGTCGAGCGCGATCGTGCAGCAACGGATGAAGCCTTGGACACAACCGTCGTAAGGGACGTTGCCCGTGCGTTCGTCTGAATGTAGCAGTTGGCGTCAGGCGAGGTGTCGTCCCTCAGTGAGATCGCCAACAACAAGGGTTTGTATCGGCCGGACGTCAGCCGGGTCCTGTCTATTGCCTTCCTAGCTCCAACCTTGGTGGAGGGGGTTCTGGAGGGCCAAGAGGCCTCAACAAGGGTCGCGGAGGCGGTAGCGAGTTCGGGCCGCATCGATCCCAACTGGCGCTCTCAGTCTCTGAGGGGTTAGTCCCGCAGGCCCCGCTGGTGGGCCAATCTCAACATGTTAGGAGCGATTCGAGGCCCCGGAGACTTTTGGGCAATTCGCCCCAGATTACACGAAAAGCGCCCGTCTCCGGCTAACCCACCGACGCAAACGGCCGCAGTTCTGCGCCACTTTGCGCCGGCTGCACGGAAAGAACAGCCATCGGCAGACTGGTTGGTGGGCCCGGCAGGACTCGAACCTGCAACTACGCCGTTATGAGCGGCGGGTTCTAACCAATTGAACTACAGGCCCGGGCGGAACCTAGCGCAGTCGGTCGGACGCGTCGACAGGATGTTGAGGCCCAAAAGAGGCATAGAAAACAAGGCAAATCAGCCCCGACCGCCGCCGTTTTGGGACGACCTAGGGTGCAGCCAGGAAGGCCTCGATGGCGGCGGCAAGCTTCTCCGGTTCGCGTTCGAGGACGTCTCGGTCAGTGTTCTCGAAGGTCACCGCTTGCGCGTCGGGAATGAGGGCGACCAAGGCGTCGGCTTGGCGGCCGAGATGGTCCTCGCCGGGGGTGGCGAGCTCGATCACCAGGGTGGGCATCGTGAGCCGCCCGAGCGCGTCGGCCAGGTCGAAATTGAAATTGGCGCGGTAGACCGAATCGAACGCGGCGCGCGCCTGGATGCGGTCGATCACCTCGTCTTGCGTCTCCGCCAACACGGCATCGGTGAGTGGCGCGGCATCGACAACCCGCGGGGCCCACCATGTTTGCGCCAGCGTGGCATAGGTGCGGCCCCAACCGCGCAGCAGGTGGGCGCCGTCGGGCGTGCTCGGTTCGCTCGCGAAGTATTTGTCGACGATATCTTTGATGGCATCGTCACGTTGGGCACGATCGATGACGATGCTATGGGTCATGCCGCAACAGATGAACCGCGAGACCAAATCGGGCCGCGACGCGGCCAGCGCGGCACCGACCTTGTTACCGGTATGAAGGCCAAAAAGGGCCGGCGTCCCGAGGTTGAGCACTTCGATCAAGTCCGCAATGCTTTCGGCCAGCATCGGCATCGTGACGTCGGCCGGCAGCGGATCTGAATTCCCGAAGCCCAACGTATCCGGCGCGATGACACAAAAACGCGCCGCCAAAAGTCGTTGGAGCTTGCCGTAGACGCGCGACGAGCGAGGGGTGGCGTGCAGCAGGAGAAGCGGCGCGCCCGACCCGGACTCACGGTAATGCACCTGGCCGTGGCGCGTATCGACGTAGCCGCGCCGCACCGTCATTAGAACTTCTCGAGCAGGCTGCCGAAGCCGTAGACCTTGTCAGTGATGCCGAGTTGGCGCATCGCGGCCCAATAGCTTGCTGTATTGATCGATAGCACAGGCTTCTTGAGAAAAAACTCGGCTTCTGCGGCGACGCGCTGGAACGGCAGGTTGGTGCCACACTGCACGATGGCATCGACATCGTCGCCGTTGAGTTCGCGAATGGCGGCGCGGCTTTCGTCTTCGGTGACGGCGGCAATCGCGAGGGCCGTTTTGCAGCGGAAGTCCTTGCGTCGCATCACTTTGAACCCGGCGCTTTCCATGAAGCTACAGGCCTGATCGCCGCCCGGCGTAAGATAGGGCGTGAGCACCGACACCCGACAGCCCGGGGCGACCAGTTTTTCCACGGCATCCTTGAGCGACAAGGACGGCACCATGACCGGGCACACCTTGGCGTGTTCGGTGAGGCGTTTCTGGAAAGCCGTTGCGCCCTTGAGACCGCCGCCAAACGAATCGATCGAATGACCGAGAATGATCATGTCGAGTGCCGCCGGCGTCAGACGGTCGATCACCTCTTCGGTGCCGACGGCGCCCTCTTCCATCGTTTTGCGGTAGGCATCGTCGTCATCGGTGGGGCGCGGGCGATTGGGGATGCGCGCGGTGTGGTTGGTGACACCGACCGGGGTGATGGCTTCGTATTCCGGTTGGACGATGGTGTTGGTGAACGGCACCATCAAGCCGATCTTCGCGCGATAGCCTAAAACGTCGGTCATCCCAGTCTCGTCTCCCCTTGCGCGGGCGCCATGTCGGCGCCCGTCGGTGTTGGCCGGACGCCTACCCCGCGGCGGCGACCAGCGCGTCGATATCGGCGGCCATGCCTTCGGGGTTTTCCTGTGCCGGCGTGTGTTCGGCGTGTTCGAGATCGATCACGCGGGCATGTGGGATTAGCGCCACGAGCCGCTTCATGTCGTCCTCGGTGAAGACGGTCGATGTCGCACCGCGCACCAAGATTGCAGGGCATTTTACCGCTGGCGCCATCTCCCAAACCGGGTCGTCGTCCAGCGAGGCCGCGATGATGCGCGCCGGTTCGGCGGCGTAACGCCACTCCCAACGGCCGTCGGGCCGCTCGAAGAAGCTGTGCGCGGCATAGTGGTCGCGTACCTCGGGCGGCCAAAGCTCTTGGAAGTGCATCGATGCCTTGGCGGTTTCGAAATCCTTGAAGTTGTGCTCTTCGTGGGTTTGACGAATGACCTCGTCGGCCATTTCTTTAGGCACCGACATGCCGGGATCGATAACGGCAATCCCTGCCACTCGGTCGGGAATGGTGGCCGCCAGCCAGATCGCCAGGTTGCCGCCCGTCGCGCAGCCGGCGATGAACGCGCGCTCGACACCGACGCCATCGAGAAACGCAATGACATCCTCCCCCAACTCCGGCACACGGTAGCCGTCTTTGGGATAATCGCTGAGGCCATGACCGCGTGCATCACATGCCAAGACGCGGTTCGGGCTTTTCAGCGCATCCACCATGTGATCCCAGTGGCGCGCGTTGCTGCGTTTGGGGTGCAACAAGACGATGGGCGGGTTGGTGCCGGGCCAATCGAGATAGTGTTGGCGAAAGCCGCGCGCATTGTCGAAGAAGTGAGATTGCGCGGGGCGCCGGAACGTAATGTCAATCGCGGGTTCGGCCATGACTATCTTCCTTTCCATTGGGGATCACGCTTTTCGAGAAACGCCGAGATCCCTTCTTGTGCATCTTCTGTCTGGATGGCGCGGTAGATCAGTTCATCCACCATCGCGTAGGCGTCGGGGACATCCATTTCGAGTTGACGGTAAAAGCTTTCTTTGCCCATCGCGACGGCATGGCTCGACTTGCCCGCGATCTCGCGAGCGATCTCCAGAATGTGGTCATCGAGCGTGTCGGGGTCAACGGCTTCGTTGGCAAGCCCGAACCGCACGGCTTGTTCGGCATCGATCATCTTGCCGGTAAGCAGCATTTGCATTGCGTGCTTGGGCGCGATGGCACGGCTGACCGCAACCTGGGGGGCAAGGCACCACAGCCCGATGTTGACGCCCGGCGTCGCGAACTTGGCCGCGGTCGAAGCGAAGACGAGATCGCAACTGGCGGCGAGTTGGCAGCCCGCCGCGGTCGCGACACCTTGAATACGCGCGATGACCGGTTTGGGGCAGCGGTTGATCGCCATGATCATCTTGCTGGCCGCGATGTTGGCCTCACGTTTGCTGGCTGGGTCTTTGGCCGCGACGATCGACTCGCTGAGGTCGTGCCCTGCACAGAAATGCTTGCCCGCGCCGGCCAAAATGATGACCCGAACCTGATCGTCGGCGGCATAGGACTCAAACGCGTCGTGAAGCGCGTGCACGAGTTCGTGGCTGAGGCTGTTGGCCGCTTTGGGCCGGTTCAACGTGACCCGCACGATGCCGTCTTCAAGGGTTTCGTGCAGCAGTACCGGTTCGTTTGCCAATTGGGCGGCGTCCGCCATGGCCTGTTCTCCCTAGGTGTGTCGTTGTTTCTCCGACATTAGCAGAGCGTGCCCGCTATTGGCCAAAACGACCGGGTCGGTAGGGCGCGAGGTCGGGCTGGGCCTCGCCGAGCGCGATCTCCTGCGCGATCAGGTCGCCTAAGTAGGGCCCCAGGGTGATCCCCGAATGCGTTGCGGCGACATAAACCGCGGGGGCATCCGCAAGTGGGCCAATGATCGGGAGGCCGTCTTCCGGCATCGGCCGGACGCCGATCCGGGCATGGGCGCTCGACGCCAACTCAAGCGCCGGGAAGTCGGGTAGATAGTCGGAGGCCCGATGCATCAACGCGGTGGTTCCCACGAGCAGCGTATCGCCGTTGGTGCCGGCATGGGCGGCGTCAATATCATCAGCACCCAGCGAGAGACATTCGCCGGACGGGCGCATATGGAACCCGGCACCGTCCGGGAAATAGACCACATGGCGCAACCACGCGCGCGAAACCGGGATCGTGTCGACTAGCAAGCCCGGCACCGGTCGGATCGGCAAGGTCCGTGCCAAGCTGCGCCGCGCGCGGGCTGCCAACGCAGGGATCGCAGTGCCAGCAGCCAGAACGATGGTTGGCGCAAAAACCGTATACGGCAACGCCTCGACGCCGACCACGTTGTCGCCGTCAAACAGGAAGCCCGTGACGTGCGCCCCTTCGCGGATATCGCCGCCTTCGTCGCGCGTTGCATCGGCCATGCGGCGTACCATGCGTGGCGCATCGAGCCAGCGGTCGAGTGGCGCGATGAAGCCCTTGCTCCCTTCGGGAAAGGCAACATATGGCTCCAGGGCGGCCAACGCAGCGCGGTCGAGTGGCACAATCGGGTAGCCCCAGGCAGCGAGTTGATCGGCGCGATCCATGACAGCCTTGGGCCCGCCGTCCGGCGCGGAGGGGTGGCTCCAGTGAATGGACCCTGTCCCATCGAGTCCGAGGGCAGCCTCGCCCCACTCCGCCGCAAGGGCGAGGTGTTTTTCCAGGCCGCGCCGGTTCAACGCGTGATAGGGCGCGTTGTCGGCCTTCGCGGTTGCATTGAGCCAGGCAAAGCTCGCGCCCGTGGTGCCCGATGCAATCGTGCGCTCTTCCAACAACACAACGTGGCGACCGAGACGACTAAGGGCATAGGCAATCGACGCCCCAAGAATGCCGCCCCCGACGACCACGACATCGGCGCGTTCGCTCATTCTAGCAGGGGGCTGTGAGGTCGGCGGCCATCACCGCATGCTAGCACACCGGGCACGTCGCCCACGGACGTCAAGCGTCTTGACGGAATGTTTCGACGAGGTCGAGCAGGTGATGGAGCGCACCGTCGCCAACACCAAGTTCGTCCAGATGAACGACCGTGTTGTAGAGATAATCGCGCGCCCGGCCCAGCGGTCCTTCGGCCATGGCAAGCGCTTGTACCGCCGCCTCAAGCGGCAAACGGCCGACATAGCGTGGATGGTCGCGATTGGCGGTAAACGTCAGCGCCCGCACCGGACCGTCGTTGGTCCGCACGGAAACCCAGCGCGGGACGTAGCCACCCGAAATCATTTCGCGGCGCCACAGGATGCGCGTCTCGCTCTGTACCTTATCGGGCTCGATCAAGAAGGCAAAGCCGCGGCAGGATCCGCCGCGATCGAGTCCGAGCATGAGACCGGGCTGTTCGACGCTGCCCCGGCCCACCGGGGCCGACAGGCAAAAGCTGCGATGCCAGCCATGGATGGCACCGGGGATGCGGTCAATGAAATGAAATGCGGGGTTCCACATCAGGGACCCGTAGCCGAACACCCAGACACCCTGCCCTTCGGAAACCTCGGCCAAGGCAGTGCGACGGCTGGCTTCGCGGGTTGCCTGGTCGAGAATCTCGAACCCGTCGGGAATAATGGCCGAACGCCTGATTTCTTCGATCCGCTCTTCGGTGAAGTCCTCGCGGCGGAGGACGTCTTCGGAGACGGGTTGGCGTTTATGGTGGCCGTTGAGTGAGGACATAGGGGCGAGAATAGCTTTTCTTCTGCAATCGTCGGTAGCTAGACCTCGACTCTATGGCGCGCTGGTCGGGCTTTCGATTCCTCGAATCCTGCGGGGCATTCCGGCGGGTTTTGGGGGTTTTACCGGCTGGACTCCTGGATTTTTGCCCGGTGGCGGGTCGGGATTCGGCCAAAAACAAGCGCCAAGATGACTCCCACCAAAATCGTCCAGGCCAGCGGCCCGGCCGTCCCGTCGGCAAACTCTCCGACAATTTGGGAAAAGGCCGCCCCCATCCCCATGGTCGCGAAGGCGAGCAGGCCGGACGAGGTGCCGGCAAGCTTAGGGTTGAGATTGATGGCGCCGGCTTGGGCGTTGGGCATCGAGATCCCCTGCCCGATACCCACCAAGGCATTGGGCAGGAAAAGCGTAAGCGGCGTTAGACCGAATACCGACACAACGATCAAGAAAACCACACCCCCGGACAGCGACACCACACTGCCGAGCAGGACCATGCGATCAAGGCCGACCCGGGCCGAGATGCGACCGGCCGCCATATTCGCCCCCATAAACGTGAAGGTCAGCAGGGCAAACCACAAACTGAATTCAAGCGCCGAACGGTTCATCACGTCGACCATCAAGTAAGGGCCAGCCGCCATGAAGGCGAAGAACGTTCCTGCGGCAAATGCGGTGTGCAAGACGTAGCCGGTAAACTCGGTCGATCTAAAGAGTGAGGCGTAATTGCGGGCGAGGTTCAGCGGTGCGATGGGCATGCGATCTTCGACATGTGTTTCGCGCAAGATGCGGAAAGCGATCACCGTGACCGTCGCCCCGACCACGAACGCCAGCCATAGCGACGCCCGCCAACCCACGTTGTCGGTGAGGAAGCCGCCGACGATGAGGGCGACATAGGGTGCAGCCAGCATCGCTACGGTGAGATAGGCGATCATCGAGGCTGCTTTGTCGGCGCCGTAGACATCGCGCACCATGGCCCGGCTGATCACCATGCCCGAGGCGCTGCCACCCGCCTGGATGATACGACCGACGACGAGCATTTCGATGCTGGTCGCCATCGCGGCGATCGCGGTACCGATCAGAAAGAGAAGAAGGCCGGCAAGCAATACGGGCCGTCGACCAAAGCGATCCGACAGTGGCCCATAGATCAAGTTCGCCAACGCAATGGCCGCCATCGACAAACTGAGGGCGAGTTGTGCGACGGCGATCGGTGCCGCCAGATCATGCGCCATGAACGGCAACGACGGCACAAACAGCTGCATTGCCATCGGGCCAACCGACGTAGTGGAGACCAGCCCGACGATGAAAAGACGGCTATTGGCGAACTGCTGGACTTTTGACGAAGGGGTTTGGGTCATGGCGTTTCGCGTGGGGCCGCGCACCATAGGTCAGTCGCCCCGCGCGAGCCAGCAGTGGTCTTAGTTGCCGCCCGCCATACGGCCACCGTCCACGACATACTCCATGCCCGTAACGTGGCGGGCGTCATCCGAGGCGAGGAAAACCGCCGCTGCGGCGGCATCGGTGGGCTCACCGATCCGTCCCAGTGGGGTCTTGGCGATGATCTGCTCCTGAAAGCGCCGCGCCCCTTCGGGCCCGCCGTGGACACGGGTTGCGCCCGGCGAGACAACACCCCCCTCGAACAAAACACCCGGCACGACCGCGTTGACCCGCACCCCATTGCCCTGCTGGACACAGTCGCGCGCCACGGCGCGGGTAAGGTGGGCAAGGCCGCCTTTGGCAATGCTGTAGGCCGTGCTGTTGGCGTTACCGACCATCGCGGTGAGCACGGTGATATTGATGATCGCGCCCCCATCTTTCATACGCGGAATAACTTCCTGCATACCGAGAAACGGCCCCTCGAAGTTTAGCCGCATCAAATACTCAAGATCCTCGGGCGTGAGATCGGTGATCGGTTTGAGCACCGCATCGCCCGCGTTGTTGATCAACGTATCGAGGCGACCAAAGGTCTTGAGCGTGTGGTCGACCACATGGCGCCAGTCTTCGGGATGGGTGATATCGTGGGGCGCGAAGATGGCTTCGCCGCCCGCCTCGTTCACGAGACGCGCCGTTTCGACACCGCGTTCCTCGTTGCGCCCGGAGGCGACCACGCGGGCCCCTTCGCGCGCAAAGGCCAAGGAGAACGTGCGACCGAGCGCACCGGTTCCGCCGGTGATGAGCGCAACATTGCCCGCCAACCGCCCGGTCATCGGGCCGGGGCGGCGGCATAGCCGCCATCTGCATAGATTTCCATGCCGGTGACGTAGGCCGAATCGGCGCAGACCAACTGCGCGGCGGCCGCGGCCACCGACCCTGCGTCGATGGTCGGCCCAAGGCCAAGATCAGGCAGGCCAGTTTTTCCGGCGGCGAGCTGTGGCACGTCGACGGCACCGACGAGAACAGCGTTGACCATGATGCGCGGCTCTTGCCGGGCACACTCCAGGGCCGCCGATTTGGTCGCGATCCGCAGCCCGCCCGAAAGCGCCGAAAAAACCGCTGCCTCGGTCGAGATCGTTTTACCGAGTGCCGAGATGATATTGACGATGTAGCCGCCGCCGTTTTGCCGGATGGCAGGGATTGCCGCCCGCATGCCAAGTCAAGTGGGCGCCACATTTGCGGCCGTAAGCGACCGAACCTCGTCCAACGAAGTGTCGGCGAACAGCTTGGCAAGAAACCCGAGATCAGCATTGATTAGCGCCGTCACGCCGCCATGGGCCTCTGCGGTCGCGATGAGTTCGTGCCACGAGTCCTCCGACGCACCGTTGTGGATGTGGGTCGCGGCGGCGTCTGGGACGGGATGAGCCGCCGCGGCGATGACGGTCGCGCCTTCTGCCGCGAGGCGCACGACACAGGCTGCGCCGAGCGCGTGTCCAGCGCCGGTGACGATTGCGGTGCAGCCTTCGAATCGTTTCATCGCCGCTATCCGAAGACACAAAAGACGCCGAAGCAAGCGTCGAGGTAATATCTGAACAGAAGAAACAGCAGAGCGTCGAGGATGAGCGCCCCACCAATAATCGGTGCGCCGAAATAGAGCAGGAAATAGTACAACGCCCACACCGTCAGGCGGCGACCGGGCAGCGCATGGCCATCAACCACAGCGGTCTTGCGAAACAACGCCATGCCAAACGGTAGACCATCTCGCGACCGGAACACAGGCGGATTGCCGCACATGACCGAAATTGTTTGGAACGATGCATCGGAGGCCGAGTGGCGAGACGTGCTGTCGTCCTGCGGCCGCTCCGCCGTCGAACAGTGCTGGGGCTATGGCGAGGCATCGGCAGCAAACCGGTTCGTCGTCAATCGCGGCCTGATCGTCGACGACAACGAGAGGCCCCTTGGCTTGGTGCAGGCGTTCACCAAACGCTTCGTCGGCTTTGCCACGGTCACCCAGATCATTCGCGGACCGCTGTGGGTGGGCGAGGCTCCGCCTCTCGAGGCGCAGCGACCCATCTTGGCCCACCTGCGCCAGCGCTTTACCAAAGGGCGGTTGCACTTTGTCTACTGGCTGCCGGAATTGCTCGACGAGCCGGAGTCGCACACGGCGATGCGCGGCGTGCGGTTGCGGCGCGTCATGACGGGGTATGCCTCGGCGTGGGTCGATCTGAATCAATCGACTGCGGACCTCGAAGCGGGCCTGTCGGGGCCGTGGCGCAATCAACTGCGGCGTGCCGAAAAAGAAAAACTATCGATTGGGGTTACGAGTGGCGGACAGGATCTCGAGGCACTAATGACGCGCCACGACAAGAATAGAAAGCGCCGCAGGTTCGGCGGCCCAAACGGCCGCTTTATCCGCGCCTTGATCGACGGAACAACCGATCGGCAAGACGCGCTGGTCGTGACCGCGCGACGAGCGCGCCAACCGATCGCCGGTGTATTGATGCTGCGTCATGGCCTGAGTGCAACCTATTACGCGGGATGGACTACCGATGACGGCCGCACGGCGCATGCCCACAACGCATTGCTATGGCGGGCCATGACGACATTGCAAAAGGCAGGTGTCCGCTGGTTGGACGTGGGCGGCCTCGACACCACAAACGCGGCGGGGATTGCGCGCTTCAAGCTCGGCCTGGGCGGCACGGTCTTTACGCTGGCGGGAAGCTACCTGTGACCCGGGCGATTTTGCTTAGTGCGATTGTCGCCTCGGTGACTTTGACCGGCGCGGCACCAAGCTGGGCCCATGCCGGAAGCAGCACGCCGGTTCCGCGGGGCTGTCATATCGTGGTCGAATCCGTCGCCATCGACGGCGTCGACATCAAGCTCAGCCGGCTTTCTTGTCCGCCGCCCAAAGATCCCGCGACCTCGTGACTTACGGCGCGGCAACGATCCGATGGATCTCGCCGCCAAGGTCGAGAATGAACAACGTACCGTCGTGCGCCTCGGCAAACGAGGCCGCCTGAATACCCGCCTGCAAGAGTTGGACTACCGGGCGCCGTTCTTCTACCTGCGGGAGCACGCCCCAGACGCGGCCGGAACAGAAATCACTGAACAGATATACGCCTTGAAGGTCGACGATGTCGGCGCCGCGGTAAACGTAACCGCCGGTGACGGAACAGCCGAGATCGTGGCCATATTGGGCTACGGGATCGATAAGGCCGGTCGCGCTCCGGCCCCGGCCGCGAAACGAGTTGGAGCCTTCACGAATGTTCCACCCGTAGTTCCCGCCCGCGACGATGATATTGATTTCCTCGACCCGGTTCTGCCCGACATCGCCCACCCACAACGCGCCGGTCTCTCGATCGAAACTGAAGCGCCAAGGATTACGAAGGCCGTAAGCGTATATCTCGTTGCGCGCATCACGCTGTTGGCGAAACGGGTTGCTGCGCGGGATCGCGTAGGGCGTGCGGCTATGCACATCGATCCGAAGAATGGCGCCAAGAAGCGTGCTGAGGTTCTGTCCGTGATTGAGGGGGTCACCCCCGGCGCCGCCGTCCCCAAACCCGATATAGAGGTACCCATCAGGCCCGAATGCAATATCACCGCCGTTGTGATTGCCGAAGGGTTGCGTCACCGAAAGGATGATCTGCTCGGTGTTCGGATCGACCGACCGACCGTCGGGCGCCATCTTGACCGCCGTAATGACGGACTCAAGTTGCCGATTCCTGCGCCGCGTATAGGACAGAAAGACCCGATTGGTCTCGGCGAACTTGGGGTCGAAGGCGAGCCCCAAAAGGCCAGCCTCGTTCGGACCGTCTTCGACCTGACCGCGAATATCCAGCACGACGTCAGGGGTGTCGTCGTCGAGACCGTCGAGCACCAGGACGCGCCCCGGTTGCTCGATAACGTAGAAGCGTGTGGCGTCGCCCGGCGCCTGTTTGAGCGCGAGCGGGCGTTCGAACGCAAGGCCGCCAAATACCGGTTGCAGGCCGATTTGCGGCTGCGCCAAGGCGGTCGAGGCGAATATGAGACCAAAGAGAAGAGAGATAGCTGCAAAAGCGGTTCGCATTCGGCCCAGATTCCTTTTTCACCGCGGTGATTCGGACACCAAGAATAGACACCCGACGCCGTGGCTGAAACCGCCACGCCATCACAATATCGATCGAAGACTAGTTGAGCGGTGTCAGGGTGGGCAGCTTGGGACCGTCGTCTTGCCCATCTTCATCAGCATTGTCGCTGGCAAGCACGGCACCGGACTGATCCTCGGGAACCTCGACCAAGGTCTTGGCGGCGCCTTCGAGTCGTGTTCGAGGCACGCTCGTGATTCGCGCGTTTTGGACGTCTGCGCCCTGTCGCTGGGTCAGCAATCTCTGTGCCCGTTCTCGGGCTACGGCAACCTGCTCGGGGGTCATCCGCTTCGCGATGGCCGCGATCGCCTCGAACGAGAGTTTGTTGGCGGCCTGAAGGTCTTTGTAGCTCATGGCCCGGCCAAGGATGTTGCGGTTCCGGATCGCCGCGTCCTCGCCCTGGATCGCGGCCAAGCTGTACCAGCTATAGGCTCGAACATAGTCGCGCGGGACACCTTGGCCTTCGGTGTACATGACGCCGAGGTTATTGGCGGCGTTGGCATGGCCCTGCTCGGCCGCCGCGGTATAAAGCCGAAAGGCGCGCGCGTAATCGCGCAGTACGCCAAGGCCCTTTTGATAGATGAAGCCAAGCGCGTTCTGCGATTCGGCATCGCCTTCGTTGGCCAGGCGGTTCCAGATATCGCGGGCACGATCGTACTGGCCTGCTTCGGCTTCAATACGGCCGTCTTCAAAAGTTGCCGGTGGTGTCTGTGCCATCGCGGCCCCCGCCCATAGGAGGAGCGCGGCCACGATACCCAGTTGTCTGATCATCCGTAACACTTGCAGTTTCGGCCTTACTTTTTTAACGCCCCTGCAGCATGGAACGGACATGGTTAACCGATCGTTACCGCCGGTCGGAGAGCGCCGACGGATCTTCCAGAGCGCTTTGAAGGCGGCGCGCGGCGGCCAGCGCAAAGGCAAGCGTGACCGATTTTCGGCGCGCCGCCGCCAGTTTGACCCGTGGCGCATCGCGCAGCACTTCGCCCCCATAGGCATCGCAAATCATCAGCCCGTGGTCGGCCGGTAAGATCTCCTGGGGGAAATCCATGTTCACCGCGAAGAAGAGTGCATCGCACCACGCCAGGTATTCCTGCCATTTCGAATCGGCCTTGAAGTCCGGCACTGAAGACTTGACCTCGACCACCACGATCTCGCCTCCCCGGTTGAGGGCGATGATGTCGGCCCGTCGACCGGTGCGGAACTTGAACTCGGTCAAGGTGTCGTAGCCGAGATCGTAAAGAAGGCGACGGGCACCGCGTGTAATAGCGGATGTTGCGCCGTCTTTATCTCGGAGTGCGTCCGTCATGGGACGGTCGATTGTGGCCGCGCCGCTTTACCGGAGCAACCCGGAACACCATGCTGGCCAGTGTCATGACCCAGTCGATCGGCAAGATGGAACGTGCCACGGTGCCTGTTCCGGTGTTTCTCTTCGCTGCCCTGACGCTGGTTTTCCTGCTGAACGATATTGGGTTCATTTGGGCGACCAACGCGGCGCAATGGTTAAGCGTCGATTACGGAACCAAAGTCTTGGTGATCGCGCTGATCATGGCGCATCCCGAGGCGCGGCACGCAGTCCTTCGCGGCGCGCGGTGGCCGCGCCCGATTTTGTTTGCACTTGGCAGGGCCGTCGCAGTGACCGCGATTTCGATCGCCGGATTGGCTTGGATCGACGAGCAAGGCTATGACACGGCGACGGCGCTGCAGGTTTTCCCCAGGGTCGATCAGACGTGGTTGGTGGTTTTCGACCTAACGGTCGGCTTGGCCCTAACCGCGGTCGCCGAAGAGTCGGTTTTTCGGCGACTCTATCTCGATACGTTCGGCGCCAGACTGTCCCCGCTCCCGCTCTACCTATTGTCGGCGGCTGTTTTTGCAGCGGTCCATTGGTCCATTGGGTTGGGGACCGTTGCAGGAACCTTCGTCGTCGGCCTGATGTTGCTGTGGCTGACGCGACGGGCCGGCAGCGTCCTGCCGGCGATCGGGGCGCACTACGTCATCAACTTGGTGTTGTTCTGGCCCTAAGCGCCCGTGGCCCGCGACCTCGCTAGAGGTAGCCCCAGACCGTCGGGAGCCAGAGCGCAAGGGCGGGGAAGACCGTCACGAGCGCCAGTCGGACCAAGTCGGCCACGACGAACGGCGCGATGCCCTTGAATACGGTTATGAGCGGTATGTGTTTGGCCATGCCATGCATGATGAACACGTTCATGCCGATCGGCGGCGTGATCATGCCAATTTCCATCACAATGACCATGATGACGCCCCACCAGATGGGGTCGAAGCCAAGGCTGAGGATCAGCGGGAAGACGAAGGGCAAGGTAATGACCATCGCGGCGATGGTGTCGAAGATGCTCCCCAACAGCAGGAACATCAGGAACAGCATGATGAGGATCGTCCACTTGGACAGGCCCGACGCTTCGATCGAGCCAACGATTTCTTCCGGCAACCCGGAAAGCGTCATGAAAAACGAGAAGATGTGGGCACCGATGATGATCACGTAGATCATCCCGGTGGTCGCTGCGGCCTCGATCAGCGTATCGAAGAACGACCGCCAGTTGATCTTGCCGCGAAAGAGCGCAAACAAGAACGCGACCGACACGCCCACAGACGCCGACTCTGCGGGACTGAAAACGCCGGTATAAAGGCCGCCCGAGACGATTGCGGCCAACGCGACAACGCCCCAAGACCGCTTCAGAATTTGCAGCCGTTCCGACCACGGCACCCTGGGGCCGGCCGGGCCCGCGTCGGGGTTGAAAAACACCAGGATGCGAATCGCGATGAAATAGATGATCACGGACAAGACGCCCGGGATCAACGCCGCCGCAAACAGCGCGATGACGAATTGTTCGGTCAGGATGCCGTAGATGATCATCACGATCGACGGCGGAATCAGCATGCCGAGTGTGCCGCCCGCGGCGATGCTCCCGGCGGACAGGGTGGTCGAGTATCCGCGCTCGGCCATCTCCGGCAGCGCGATACGCGTCATCGTCGCCGTTGTCGCCACCGACGAGCCACTGACCGACCCGAAACCGCCGCATGCACCGACCGTGGCAAGCGCGAGGCCGCCACGCATATGGCCTAGGAAGGCGTACGCCAATCGATAGAGATCTTGCGCTAGGCCGCTGAGATTCGCGAACGCCCCCATCAAGATGAAGGTGGCGACGGTAGCGAGGCCTTCGCTGGAAACGACTTCGCGGCCTTCGGCACCGAAGAGCCCGATGGCCGGCCCGAATCCGATCAAATAACCGATCGTGAAAAAGCCCGTCAGGCCCATCGAAACGCCGATGGGGACGTGCAGGATGATAAGGAAAAAAAGGAGGGCGAGCCCGATGGCGCCGATGACTACTGCCGACATATCGGTCCTATTGTTTTAACGGGCAAGCCTAATGGCCTTCGGGCGGGTCGATATCGACCCGTCGTTGGAAGGAGATGATGGCCTTGTAGATCATCCATGTCTGTACCGGCAGGCATAAGATGAGCATGCCCGTGGCGATCCACCACCAGAACGCCACCGGAATTTTCTGCGTGGGGGTGACCCGGTTGTTTACCGTCAGGTCAATACCGAGGTCGAAGAACTGCCAGGTGATGAGCACGAAGAAGAACATCGTGGCCAGCCCGCCGAAGAGTTCCAGACCACGCCGCCAATCCGGCCCCAGACCGGCACCGAGGAAGCCGATGCTGACGTTTCGCTTGTAGAGCAGGACGGCGGGGAACACCGAACAGATGATGATCGGAAACGCGATCCGGCCCCAATCCCCGAACCCGGGGATACTCGGCCAAATCAACCACCGCATCACCGCATCGAACATCGTTAGGAACGACATTGCGACGAGAGCGACGAAGCCTACAGAGGCGAGGGCCCGGCAAAGCCGTTCCATCAACCTCTGTAGGTTCTCGAGCGCAGGACTCATTGCGCTAACTCCGATGACCTATCGGACCTAGCTGGCCGAGCCACTCCGCATTTCTTCAAGCAACTTGACCGCCGCATCGAACACTTTGCGGTTGCCAGGCGTCTGATCGGCCCACCATTCCCAGACCTCTTTAGCCTGGTTCTCGTAGCGTGCCAACTCGGCCTCACTGAAGTTGATCATGGTGTGCTCGCCGGCTTCCTTGATCTCTTTGCGGAGGTCGACACCGGCTTTGGCGTAGGCGGCCGCCGAATCGTTGGCGATGTGGATGCCACCGTTGTCCTGCAACGCCTTTTTCTCGGCATCGCTCAGGCCTTCCCAGGTCTTCTTGTTCATCAGCAACATGAAGCCAAGGGTCCCGACAGGCACGTCGAGGGTGTGGCTGACGAGCGGGAACGTCTTGAACGTTTTCATGCCCGACCAACCCTGGATCGCCGCGGACATGGTGCCACGGTTCAACTTGTCGTTCATCTCGGTCGAACCGGCCGATTCCGGCACGGCGCCGATCAACTCAAGCCAACGGGCCTGGGTTTGGCCAACACTGCGGACCTTCTTGTTTTTGAGGTCTTCGAGGCGTTCGACCGGGTCGGCCGAGAAGATCGATGCGGGCTCACCCGCAAAGAAACCAACGAGATGCGAATCTTCGAAGCCGGAGAACAAGCCCATTTTATAGAGCTTCCAGCCGACGACCGAGGCTTCTTCTGCAGTTCGGAAGAAGAACGGCAGTTCGACGATTTCCATTTCCGGGAACTGGCCCGGCGTATAGGCGGACATAACCCAGGCCACGTCGGCAACGCCGGCGGTGACGAGGTCATATTGCTGGAACGGGCTCTTGCCGAGCGTGCCGCCCCAGTACGCCTTGACGCTGAAGTCCGACCCGATTTCTGCTAGGGCCTTGTTGGCACGCTCGATCCACGGGGCAATGACGAAGCGGCTGCCGAAGCCGCGTTCGGATACAAACGAGCCGACTTTAATTTCGTCGGCGTTGGCGGTGGCCAACGTGGCCACCGAGATGGAACCGGCGACGACGGCGCCGAGCAGTGTTTTTGCGATATGACGCATTGTGAAAAGTCCCTTTCACTAACCTCCCGAAATCGAGCGCGTATCCTATGGGGCGAGACCAATTTGGCAAGCCCGCGGGGCGAGGAAAATGCCCAACATTGCCAAGTCCTCAGGAAAGGTCCGGACCTGCCTCCCCCGAAAATTCTCCGGTTCTTGCGACGACGTCCACCTAACTCGGGTGTTTAGTCCACTGTCTCGGCGAATCGGACGGCGTTGATCATCGAGGAGTTCATGAGCCAGTCCTTCATCAAAGCATCGTCCGACGTGATGCGGTGCATGTCGTCCATGATGGCGCGGCGCTTTTCGGGGTC
>CALJDF010000213.1 GCA_938023835.1 uncultured Alphaproteobacteria bacterium | reverse complement strand
AAACGATGGGCAAGAGTATCCCGGGCCTGCGCAGGCAGAGGCCCTTGCCGAGAACGCGGAGCGTGACCTTGCTGAGCGGCTCGAGCAAGCAGCGCAGGTCAGTGGTGATGCCGTCGCGCGCGCGGATTTTGCGCAAGCGATGACCGCGCTTTCCTCGTTGCGCGGCCCGGTTGACGATTTCTTTGAGCAGGTGAAGGTGAATGTTGACGACGTTGCGCTTCGCACGAATCGCCTTCGTCTTCTGTCGCAGCTTTGCGGCACACTCAACCAGATTGCTGATTTCTCCCACATCGAAGGGTAGCACTGGCGTATGACTAAATGGGTTTACAGTTTCGGGGACGGTAAGGCGGAAGGTCGCGCAGATATGCGTAGCCTCTTAGGCGGCAAGGGAGCAAACCTTGCGGAGATGAGTAATCTCGGCCTTCCAGTACCGCCGGGGTTTACGGTCTCGACCGAGGTTTGCACGGCATACTACGAGAATGATCAAGAATATCCGGCCGATCTAGCGAGCCAGGTGGATCAAGCGCTGTCCGAGGTTGAAGGTGCAGTTGGTGCTAGATTTGGTGATCCGAAAAGACCTTTATTGGTCTCGGTCCGGTCCGGCGGGCGGGCATCGATGCCTGGCATGATGGATACCGTCCTGAACCTTGGTCTCAACGACGAGACCGTTCGCGGTATCGCCGAGATTAGCGGCAACGAGCGTTTTGCTTGGGATAGCTATCGGCGGTTCATCCAGATGTATTCGGATGTCGTCCTCGGCGTGGAGCACCACAACTTCGAAGAGCTTCTCGACCAGCTCAAGTCCGAGAAGGGTGTGGTTGGCGACACAGATCTCGAGGCAGAAGATCTCCAAGGTCTCGTCAGCATGTACACGGCGCTTGTCGAGCGCGAACTCGGAAAGCCGTTCCCTCAAGATGTTCGAGAGCAACTTTGGGGCGCAGTGGGCGCCGTTTTCGGGTCTTGGATGAACCAGCGCGCAGTCACCTATCGGCGGCTACACAACATCCCAGCCGCCTGGGGTACAGCTGTAAATGTGCAAGCGATGGTCTTTGGCAACATGGGAGATACGTCTGCCACCGGTGTCGCATTTACTCGAAACCCCTCGACCGGAGACAAAGAGTTCTTTGGCGAGTTTTTGGTCAATGCACAAGGCGAGGATGTCGTTGCCGGCATTCGAACGCCGCAGCATCTGACCCGCGCAGCACGCGAGAACGACAGCTCTGACATGCTCTCGATGGAAGAACTTATGCCCGATGTGTTCAGGCAACTTGAGGGCATTTACCAATCGCTAGAGGCTCACTATCGCGATATGCAGGACATCGAGTTTACCGTTCAGGAAGGTAAGCTCTGGATGTTGCAGACTAGAAATGGGAAGCGAACGGCGCGCGCGGCGTTGCGCATTGCTGTCAGCATGGTCGAGGAAGGCTTGATCAGCGAGGTTGAAGCGATCCAGCGCATTGAACCTGCGTCACTGGACCAATTGCTTCACCCAACGCTCGACCCGAACGCACCGAAAGATGTTCTTGTCCGTGGTTTGCCGGCCTCGCCGGGCGCGGCTTGTGGAACTGTAGTGTTTAACTCGGATGAGGCCGAAACGCTTGCGAATGCCGGCGAGAAGGTCGTGTTGGTTCGTGAGGAAACCAGTCCTGAAGACATCCATGGAATGCATGCGGCGCAAGGAATTCTCACCAGCCGCGGCGGGATGACGAGCCACGCGGCTGTCGTCGCTCGTGGCATGGGAACGCCGTGTGTCTCCGGTGCCAGCTCAGTTCGAATTGATTACAAGAATCAGCGATTTACGGTGATGGATCGGACCGTCAATAAAGGCGATGTGATCACAATCGACGGGGCTAAGGGTGAGGTCATGGTGGGAGAGGTCCCCATGATTCAACCGGAACTATCGGGAGATTTCGGTCTCCTCATGGCCTGGGCAGATAACGCGCGTCGCCTAAAGGTTCGGGCCAACGCCGAAACACCCGCTGATGCCCAAACGGCACGCGAGTTTGGTGCCGAGGGGATCGGGTTATGCCGAACAGAGCATATGTTTTTCGATGCTGATCGGATCGTCGCTGTGCGGGAGATGATTCTCGCCGACGATGAAGGCGGCCGCCGAGCGGCTTTGGAAAAGCTCCTGCCGATGCAGCGGCAGGACTTTGCCGACCTGTTTCGCATCATGCATGGATTGCCCGTGACGGTTCGCTTGCTCGACCCGCCACTACATGAGTTTCTCCCACACTCGGAGGCGGAGTTTCGCGAGGTTGCATCGGCGGCAGGGGTCGATCCTGAGAAACTGCGGCGACGGGCTGCGGCGCTGAGAGAGGTCAATCCGATGCTTGGCCATCGGGGGTGTCGCCTAGGGGTTTCATATCCAGAGATATACGAAATGCAGGCCCGAGCCATTTTTGAGGCTGCACTGGATGCTGAAGCCGAAACAGGGGATGCGGTGGTTCCCGAGGTGATGGTGCCGCTCGTCGCGACGCACCGCGAACTTGAGATCATTAAGGACCGTATCGACGCTGTTGCGGCGGCGGTAAGGGGGGAACGTGAACGCCCACTGAATTACCTAGTGGGCACGATGATCGAACTGCCACGGGCAGCATTGCGCGCTGGCGACATTGCCCAGAGTGCAGAGTTCTTTAGTTTTGGAACGAATGATCTGACCCAAACGGCACTGGGGATCAGTCGAGACGATTCTGGAAACTTCCTCGACGACTACCGCACCAATGGCATCTTTGAGATCGATCCATTCGTTTCGATTGATCAGGATGGCGTGGGCGAGCTGGTTCGCATTGGCAGTGAGCGTGGGCGTGAAAGGCGGGCAGACCTCAAGCTGGGCATTTGTGGCGAGCACGGTGGCGATCCTGAGTCGGTTGCTTTCTTCCACCGTGTCGGCCTCGACTACGTTTCCGCCTCACCCTATCGCGTGCCGATCGCACGACTTGCAGCGGCTCAAGCGGCACTTGCTGATTGATCGGGGTCTCCGGCCTTGGGCCTTTCTCCGATACGAAACTTTTGCGCGTTTAGACCTTGGTCGTCGATATCCGACAACGTGTAGCCCTGTATGAGTTTGATCAAGCTGGATGCGTTTGCCAGCTTGCTCCCAAGGCCGATCTCCCCCGTCTCAAGTTTGTGTAGAATTGCGATCGCGTGTTCGATATCCGGGCCTTTCATGACGAGCCGTCCTTTGTGCGCGGACGCCACTAAATCTCCTACGTCGATCGAGCCCCTGAATGCTGATAACCCAATTTCTTTGCTGTGTGCCGAAAGCAACGATACGGCCGCAAACGCCTTTTTGGGGTCGGGGAAAACGGCGATCACTATTTCGCCAAGCCGGCTAGCAACGGAGCCGCCGCAATCTCGGACGATATCTGTTGTCTCGCGAAGGAGTTCGCTAACGGCTTTGAATGTATCGGCGTCACGGCCGCGCTGGTAACGGGCGGCAAGGCCCGCAAGGTCGGTGGCCATGATGGCGACGTCGCTGAGAACGAATGCATGGTCTTTAGACGGAAGCTCCTTGCTGCCGATGTCGCGGTGAGCTTGGAGTAGAAGAACTCGACGTGCCGCGTAGCCGCATTTGGCTAAATCGCTCGATCCGAGGGCGATGTCTTGGTCGACATCGTCATGGTTGACCAATTCAATCGCTTCTTTCGATTCTTTGCTTTGCTCGGCTGAAATCGTGCCATTGATGACGGAGAAGCGTGAGGTTCGCCCGTTAGACGCTACGGTCGCTGCAGAGCCAGTACCAATCACCCGGGCGCGAAGGCCGGCTCTTGCAGCCGGCAATCGTATGGCCCATTTGCTCTTTGCCGCAATCTTGACGCGGACTTGGATGGCGGGGTGGTCGGCGGGCGAGTCCCAGGCGTACCGGGCAGTTTGAAACCCACGTAGGTCTTCCGCTGGTGCGAATGCAACCTCCACGTTGTGGGCAAGGTCGACCTTGACTTCGGCAGTGCACTGCTGGCACCGCGCAGGTTCCCTAATTTCTGATAGCCTCTCGATGTTGGAAACCAATTGCCCGCAGTTTGGACAGCTCAGTAGCCATCGCTTTACGAGAATGCCCGCTGCCGAAGCTGCAAAGAGTATCTCGGTGACCTCGTCGGGCTTGGCATTCCACAGTGCGGCAAGTGTTTTGGGTCGAATGAGCGCCGTATCTTCTCGTTGTGCCTGCGACATCCACCGGACCAAGCGGGAAACTTGGCCCCGACCATACTCCGAGCCGTCCGCCAACATGGCACGGTTCGAAAGGGCCGCCCGCGTCTGACTTGCCAGTGCCCGTGGTCTAGGCATGGGGTGGTCGATGGCGCCTTTCGCCCAAAGAGCCACGGTCTTGCTGGCCTCGTGGATCCGTCGGTCGAGATAGGGGCGTCCGAACAATGCCCATAGGACCACCGCTACGATGTTGCGTGGCTGGACGATGAAGTCGTGATGAACTGTGCATTGGCCGTTTTGGGGCTCTAGCGTGATGGCCCAGGAGCAATTGGCCAACAACCCGCGTGTAGCCTGCCGAGAGGTCTTGAGCCATCGGCCCTCAATCCACTGGGTTGGCATCTCCTGCCATTGCGCCATTAATAAACGGGATACGAGTCCACCGGCGGCGACCGCGGTGGTGCTTGTTTTGTTTCCGGTTGGTGTGGCGTATTTCGCTGGAGGAAGCCCGGTGATTTCCGCCAACCGTCCGACGCTGTTCAGGGCAAGCCACAGCCGTTCAGGCGATGCCGGGATATTCCATTGATATCTGCGTCGAAATGGAGTTAGCAGTATTTCGCTCCGCGGAGTTAAGGTTGGCCCCGCGCCCTCCCTCGCGGACCCGCACTGGGTATATAAGGATACCCGACGTTTCGTAGGTTGGATGCAGGTCTAACCACTACCCTGCGGATAAATTCGAGCGGGTATTGGTGGTCAACCGGAAGGTGCCACCGGCGCCTCGACGCGCTCAACGATTGACGATTTTCCTGCCACAAGCGGCTGACTTGTCTCCGCTGCATCGATCCGAAGGTGCGCGAGCGCGAAGTCTCCCGCGCCGGAAAGAACCTCGCCCACCTCGACGCTCCCCATGACAATTGCGGTGCCAGCGTCGGGTGCCTGGTTCTCGAAACGAACCCGATAGAGACCCTTTTTGACCTTGCCGCGATTGTGCGTCTTGGCCGTCAATTCTTGCCCGATGTAGCACCCCTTGTCGTAGCTAACCGCGTCGAGCGCGTTGAAGCCATACTCGAGCGGAAAGGCTTTTTCGACAGGGATATCCCGGCTGCCGTCCGGCACGCCAGCCGCGACCCGTAAGGCGTCGTAGGCCCGGACATCTACGATCGGGATACCGAAGGACTCGATATCCTGGCATGGGTCGCCCTGGCAATAGAGCCGAAGACCGAGGGCGGTGTTTCTCGGGTCCCGCACAGCCGTTCCCGGCATTCGGTCACCCATAACCCCGGCTCCCTCCCCGAAGATCGCGAAGATGATCCACGCTTGGGTAACGTCCTCAAGCTCCACGGGCGCCCTCAACCGATACATCTTTAGACGTTTCAGCAGGTCTGCCGTTCGCTCGCGCTCGATATCGAGGAAGAGCGATTCGCCAATCTGGATGATCAAGAAATCATGCAGAAACTTGCCCTGTGGCGTCAAAAGAGCCGCGTAGACTGGTGTTGTTTTGTCGACCTTTTCGACATCATTGGTGACAAGGCCCTGCAAAAAGGATCGGGCCGCAGTGCCGTCGACGCGAATGAGGCCCCTCTGTCGCAATAGGGCAGCACTTACGGTGGGCGGAGGTCGGCTAGGCATCTCGATGACGTAGTCAGCCGAACTGTCCTTGGCAAGACCTAAAGACGAGACGTATAAGCAACGGATGACGCCCGGCCCTCGCGTTGCGCTACACGCGCTCTGTTTTACGGCACTGCTGGTTCTCGCTGGCTGTAGCGCTGTGTTTTCGGTGGGTGCCGCTGAAGCCGTGGATTTCTCGACCCTCGTTCGCGCCGAGACGCCCAATCAGTACGTCCTTTGCCCGGCAAAACTGTGTGACGCGGGAGAGCCGGATCAATTCAGCCCCACATTCGAAACCAGTGCGGCGAATCTCCGGCGTGCCTGGGATGATGTGGCCAAGGCGGAACCCCGGACAGAGCGTTTGGGTGTCTTTCTCGAGGGTCGCCAGGTCGTTGATGTTCAACGCTCGGCCGTTTTCAGATTCCCTGACGTCATCACAGCGGAGTTCATCCAAATTGAGGAACAGCGGGCGACCCTCGCGATCTACAGTCGCTCGGTTTACGGGCGGTCCGATTTCGGCGTGAACGGGAAGAGGGTCACGCGTTGGCTAGCGGATATTGCAGTCGCGCTCGAAGATCGGACCAATCGTTGAAGATCCTTTTTGTAACCTCCAATCGAGTGGGGGACGCGATTCTGTCGACAGGGCTGTTAGGACATCTGCTTGAGCAATATCCGGCCGCCCGAGTGACCGTCGCTTGCGGACCATCAGCGGAGTCACTGTTTCGACCTTGCACCGGTGTCGAACAGATCATTGCGTTGCAGAAAAAAAGATATGCTGGTCACTGGATCCGACTTTGGGCGCACTCGGTCGCCACCTTTTGGAACATCGTCGTTGATCTACGAGCCTCCGCCTTGGCGTGGGCGTTGCCGCATTCACGCCACTTCATCTACCGACCGACGAATGAGCCACTTCATCGCGTTGAATCGCTTGGCCGCCTTTTTGGACTGGGTGAACCGCCGTCGCCGCAGGTTTGGTTGCACGAAAAGCACCGGGACCACGCCAAGAAACTGATTCCCGATGGCCCCGTCGTTGCTTTGGGCCCGACAGCCAACTGGGGTGGCAAGCAATGGCCTTCCACCTCGTTCTTGGAACTGGCCGCGCGACTGAATGGATCGCAAGGCCCGCTGAAAGGGGCCCGAGTCGCTATATTTGGCGCGGAGGGAGAGCGGGGCATGGTGGGTCCGCTCCTGTCCGGAGCTTCCCAACACAAGACCATTGACCTCATTGGTAAGACGGACCTCCCACTGGCCGCAGCCTGTCTTGGTCGGTGCCGCCTATTCGTTGGCAACGACTCGGGCCTCATGCACCTTGCTGCCGCCGCCGGCGTGCCGACTCTCGGTCTTTTCGGGCCAAGTCCTGAGCAGCATTATCGGCCGTGGGGGCGCCACACCGGGTTCGTGCGCACGCCTGAGTCGTTTGAACGAATCGTGCAGGCAAATGACTATGACTACCGAAGCCAACAAAGCCGAATGACGTCTTTGTCCGTCGAGACCGTCTTTTCCGCGGCAGAGGACTTGTTGGCTCGCTCCAACGAGGGTGTGACGTGAGCCCTCGACTCTCGGCGCTCGTGGTTGCGCGCAATGAGGAAGACCGTCTCGTCGATTGCCTCGGCCATCTCGAATTTGCCGACGAGAGAGTGGTGGTGCTTGATCGCTGCACAGACGGTTCTGCGAAAATCGCCAACGCCTATGCTGATATCGTGATCGAAGGAGAGTGGCCGATCGAAGGTGATCGGCGTAACGCCGGTTTGGACGCGTGTACTGGTGATTGGATATTGGAGATTGATGCCGACGAATCGGTTTCGCCTGAGCTTGGTGCGGAGATCAGAGGGGCGATTGCACGAGCCGATTCAGGTTACTTCTTGGTGCCGTTCCTAAACTACATCGGGGATCGGTGTGTGCGCCATGGGTGGGGTGCCTCGTGGGGTGTTTCGGCCGCACCGCGTTTGTCGGCCAAAGGGACCAAGCGATGGGGTCACCAGCGCATTCACCCTGCACTCGAACTCAATGGTCCAAGGCGACGACTTTCGAACCCGATCAAACACCAGGTCGATCGCGACATCTCCGACATGATCCGACGACTCGACAGCTATACGACGGCACGCGCGGCGGATCTGCGCGACAGCGGTGAGATTGGGTCTCTGGCCAACAACGTGCGTCGCTTCTTTTCGCGTTTCTTCAAGTGCTATGTCCGGCGCCAGGGGTACAAAGAAGGCGGTTATGGCTTTTTGATCGCGCTCTTTGCCGGGCTATATCCGCTGATATCGCACCTCAAGGCGCGCCTGGAATCCGAATAGTGATATCGCTGATGCAGGTCATGGCAGGCGCGCCGGTCGGCGGCGCGGAAGCGTTTTTCGAGCGCCTCGTCATGGCGTTGGACGGGCAATCCATCGAGCAAGCCGTCGTGGTTCGTCATCATCAAGAGAGAGTTCGTCGCTTGCGGGACGCCGGGATCGAGCCGGAAACCCTCCGTTTTGGTGGCTTCTTCGACGTATTCACGCGCCTCAAATTGAAACGCCTGATTGATCGCACCCGCCCACAAATTGTGCTGACTTGGATGAACAGAGCGACCGCAGCGTGTCCGGCGTCAACACAGGCACGACCGTTCGTGCTCGTTGCTCGCCTTGGTGGCTACTACAATCTCAAATACTACCGACACTGCGACCATCTCGTTGCAAACACCCATGGAATTCGGCGCTACCTCGTAGATCAGGGCTGGGATCCCGAGCGTGTTCACTATCTTCCCAATTTCGTGGAGTTCGATGACGTTGATCGTCCTTCCGCGGCACCGAGTGTGTCGCCGGTCACTCGGCGTATCTTTGCGGCCGGGCGCCTTCATGAAAACAAAGGCCTCGATGTCCTCATTCGTGCGTTGCCGACGGTCAAACATGCTCACCTTGATATCGCCGGGTCGGGCCCGCTTGCACGCAGTCTGCAAGGCCTTGCGAGTGAGGTTGGCGTTGCTGATCGAATCTCTTGGCTTGGTTGGGTGGACGGACTATCCGAACATTACCGCGCTTCGGATCTCTTCGTTTGCCCGTCGCGACACGAACCACTCGGCAACGTCATCGTCGAAGCCTGGGCCCATCGGTGTCCCGTTGTTGCCGCTGCAGCGCAGGGGCCGCTGGAGTTGATAGAAGACGGCACCGATGGCCTCTTGGTCGAAATCGATGATCACGTCGCCCTTGCGGGTGCGATCAACAAGGTTTTGGATGAGCCGGCCCTTGGGCAATCGATGGCGGCGGCAGGATATGCTCGTTACGTCGACTCGTTCTCAAAAGACGTGGTCGTTGGTCAGTACATGAACTTCTTTGAGAGTATCGTCTCTTAATGTGTGGCATTGCGGGACTGCTGACGACTGATGGGCGAGCGCCGTCCAAAGATGTGTTGGCCAAAATGAGCCGTGCACTGGTGCACCGTGGTCCGGATGGTGACGGCATCTATCACGCTGACGGGATCGGATTAGTGCACAGACGGTTGGCGATTATCGACTTGGAAACGGGCGCGCAGCCGCTCCAAGATTCGGATGGAGCCGTTCTGGTCGCCAACGCGGAGATCTACAACCATATTGAACTCCGAACCAAGCTCTCTGGCGTTACCTTGCAGACAGGGTCGGACTGCGAACCGATCCTCCCCCTCTACCGCCTACACGGGCCTGAGTTTGTCTCGCGGCTCCGTGGGATGTATGCAATCGCCCTCTTTGATCCCGCCAACGGCGAACTGTTGCTCGCGCGCGACCCTTTCGGGATCAAACCGCTGTACTACGCCGAATGCGATGACGGCTTCGCGTTCGCATCGGAACCATCGGTGATCGTGGCGTCCGGGTTGTTGGAAGGGCGCGAACACCGGGCGAGCCGCGATGAACTCCTGCAACTCCAGTTCACAACAGGGCGCTCGACCCTGTTTCAAGGCATTCAGCGGGTGCTTCCCGGAGAAACCATCGTCGTACGACAGGGTCGCGTTATCGCTCGGGCACGTCGCGAGGCGTTGCCTGGTGGCGCGCCAAGTGTCTTCGAAGAGCAGCGCGCCCTGGACCTACTGGATGCGACTCTCATGGATTCCGTATCCGTCCATCAACGAGCCGACGTGCCCTATGGGATGTTTCTGTCGGGCGGTGTCGATAGTGCGGCATTGCTCTCGATCATGGCGGAATTGAATCAAGAACCCGTCACCGCTTACACGGTCGGTTTCAAGGGCGGGGCGAGTGACGAACGCGATCTCGCGGGCGCCCTCGCTCGCAAGGCGGGGGCCCGCCACGTGCCGATCGAAGTGGGTCCGGAGGATTTCCTTCAGTCCCTCCCGCGTGCCGTTGGCGCCATGGACGATCCGGCTGCGGACTATGCTGTCCTGCCGACATTCTTGCTGGCAAAGGCCGCTGCAAAGGACGTGAAAGTTGTCCTAACCGGCGAGGGCGGGGACGAGCTGCTGGCCGGCTACGGACGCTACCGAAGCGCTCTGCGGCCATTCTGGCTTGGTGGCCGTGAAATACGCACACGCGGTGTATTTCACGGATTGGGGCTATTGAGGGCAGAGGGCGACGATTGGCGTGACGGGCTTGTTGCTGCCCAAAGTTTGGCGGCCAAAGGGGCTCGGAGCAAACTTCAGGTGGCGCAAGCCGTCGACTGCGAAGACTGGCTGCCCCACGACTTGCTCACGAAGGTAGATCGGTGCCTGATGGCTCACGGACTAGAGGGGCGTACGCCGTTTCTTGATCCTCTTGTCGCTGCAGCAGTATTTCGTTTCGATGACCGCCTCAAGGTGAAGCGCGGGTTTGGCAAGTACGTCTTTCGGCAGTGGCTCGACCGCCGATGTCCGGAGGCGCAGCCCTTCTCAAAGAAACGGGGTTTCACGGTGCCGGTCGCGCGCTGGATTCAAGAGCACGGACCCCGCCTCGGTGCACTTGTCGCCGCCCAATCGGGTATCCAAGAGGCGTGCAATATGGACCAGGTGCCCAAATTGTTCTCAACAGAAAAGAAGAGGGCGGGGCAGGCTTCATGGGTTCTGCTGTTCTATGCCCTTTGGCATCAGATACACATGCGCGGGATTTCACCGGTGGGCGACGTGTTCGAGGTGCTTGATGCGCGCTGACCCTTCGAGCGGAGGGCCAAGCTGATGTCAACATTCGTCTTGGTCCATGGCGCCTGGCACGGTGGATGGTGTTGGCGCGAGGTCGCCGGCCAGTTGCTGGCGGCGGGTCATGATGTGTTCACCCCAACATTGAGCGGGTTAGGAGAACGGGTACATTTGGCTCAGTGGCCCATCGACCTCTCGACTCATGTAGCTGATATCGAGAACGTCATCGCGTTCGAGGAACTGGACGATGTCCGGCTTGTCGGCCACTCGTACGGCGGGATCGTCATTTCAGGGGTTGCGGAGCGCATCGCCGCAAGGATCGGACACCTTGTTTACCTCGACGCCATCGTGCCGACTCATGGTAAGCGCCATATCGATATGGTGCCCCCGCGTCCCGGCGGATCGTTTGAGCAATTAGAAAAATCAGGATCTGACCTGGACGCTCTGCCCGTTGGTTCAATGGAATTCCTCGGCGTAACCGACCCCGAAAAGGTTGCGTGGCTTGAGCGCCATTTGGTGCCCCATCCAATGGGCACGCTCCTCGCGCATTCGGACCTGCCGGGAGACAAAGCGTCGACCCTGCCGCGCACTTTCATCTATTGTACCGCACGACAAGGTAAGTCGTTTTCACCGTTCGCGTTGGCGGCCAAAGATGATCCATCATGGTCCTATCGTGAGCTGGCGACGGGGCATGATGCTATGGTGACTGCCCCTGGTGCGCTAACCGAACTATTACTTGAGGTCGCGTAGGATGCTCTTCGATTTGCTGATTAAGTCAGGAACGCTCGTCTCGCACATGGGGACGGGGGTTGCAGACATCGGTATGAGAGATGATCGAATCATCGCAATTGGCGATCTCGACTCGGACCGCGCCGCCAACGTGGTGGACGCGACGGGCCTCCATGTATTGCCGGGCCTTATCGATACCCAAGTCCATTTCCGGGAACCCGGAATGGAACAAGCGGAAGATCTAGAAAGCGGCACCCGAGGCGCCGTCCTAGGTGGTATCACCGGTCTTTTCGAAATGCCCAACACCAAACCGCTCACGACAACGCCCGACGCCATTGCCGACAAACTGAAACGTGCGGAGAACAGGGCGTGGTGCGACCATGCGTTTTATCTCGGGGCAACGGCAGAAAATGCGGCCGACTTGGTGCAATGGGAACGCACCCCCGGTTGTTGCGGCATCAAGGTCTTTATGGGCGCATCGACCGGCGATCTTCTGGTGCCCGACGATGAAACGCTTGCGCGTGTTTTGGCGAGCGGGAGCCGACGCGTGGCCATTCACAGCGAAGATAACGCCCGTCTCGACGAGCGCAAGGACCATCGCGGTACCGACGTTGCTAACCATCCGATATGGCGGGATGTGGAAACCGCGTTGAAGTCAACGCGCCGCCTGCTGGCGATCGCGGAGAAAGCTAGGCGTAAGGTTCATGTGCTTCATGTAACGACGGCAGAGGAGATAGAACTCCTTGCTGCTCACAAGGATTTGGTAACCGTTGAGGTTACCCCGCAACATCTCACCTTGAGCGCACCAGACTGTTACGAAGACCTTGGTTCACGCGCTCAGATGAACCCGCCGGTTCGCGATGCGCGACATCGTGACGCGCTCTGGGCCGGCCTTCGACAAGGCGTCGTCGATGTTATTGGTTCCGACCACGCGCCGCACTCCCTTGAGGCCAAAGCGAAACCCTATCCTAATAGTCCTTCAGGGATGACGGGCGTTCAGACCACCGTTCCGTTGATGCTCGACCATATTGCCGCTGGCCGATTGTCGCTTAGTCATCTGGTCGACCTAATGGCAGCGAGCCCCGCGCGCTTATTTGGATTGATCGGCAAGGGTCGTGTCGCGTTGGGATACGATGCGGATCTCACCGTGGTCGATCTTGGCGCCAAACGGGAAATCACACGGGACTGGATCGCATCGAAGGCCGGTTGGAGCCCCTTCGAAGGGCGTGTTGTGACCGGATGGCCGGTTATGACGGTGATCCGTGGTCAAATTGTCATGCGGGAGGGCGAACTCGGTGCGACGCCGATGGGACGCCCGCTGCGTTTTCTCGATCTTGAGGCAGCCTAGGCGTTAAGTTCGCCCGTCGCCTTTTCAAATACCAGCCAAGCCAGCAGGAGTTCTTCGATGCCGACATCGTTCAAGGCCATTCTCGCGACCGAGGAAGACGGCAAGGCCGTCGCCCGCATGACCGAAATTTCGGCGGGCGACCTCCCGTCTGAAGGCGTGTTGATCGACGTTGCCTATTCCGGACTCAACTACAAAGACGGTTTGGCGCTGAACGGTAACCTCGGAAAGGTCATGCGCTCCCTGCCGATGGTCCCGGGGATCGATCTCTCCGGCACCGTGCGCGAGTCTTCGGATCCACGATTTGTGCCGGGCGACGAGGTTGTCGTGACCGGTTGGGGATTGAGCGAAACGGAGTGGGGCGGCTACAGCCAACAGGCGCGCGTCAAAGCCGATTTTTTGGTCAAGCTTCCGGCGGGCCTCGATCTACGGCAGGCAATGGCCATTGGGACGGCCGGGTTTACTGCCATGCTTTGCGTTATGGCTCTTGAAGATCACGGCGTAAGGAAAGACAAACCGATCTTGGTCACCGGCGCTGCGGGCGGTGTCGGCAGCGTTGCGACGGCTATTCTGGCCGCAGGGGGCTATCAGGTGGCCGCCTCGACGGGTCGTGCCGAAACGCATGACTATCTCAAAGCGCTCGGCGCTACCGAGATTCTCGACCGGTCTGAATTGGCCCAGGCCGGGCGACCCGTCGACAAAGAGCGTTGGAGTGGCGTGGTCGATACGGTCGGCAGCCAAACCCTTGCGACGGCGATTGCGCAGGTGGCGCGGCATGGTTCGGTTGCAGCCTGTGGCTTGGCCGGTGGTAACGACCTGCCGACTACGGTGCTGCCCTTCATTTTGCGCGGCGTGAATCTGTTGGGGATCGATTCAGTCTATTGCCAGGAAGAACCTCGCGGTCGTGCCTGGGCACGCCTTGCCGCAGAGTTGCCGAAGGATAAGTTGGACTCCATGACCGACGTCATTCCGTTTGATGAGTTGATGGCGCGCTCTAAGCTCATTCTCAAGGGGCAAGTCCGCGGGCGCACGGTTGTCGATCTCGGGGCCTAACGAACAGTTCCGCGCGCGACGAAGTCGGGGTTTCTCAAGTCGGATTTGGCGTAATGGAGCGGCGACCCATCGGTTTTCGTCAGTGATCCACCTGCGGCGATAAGGATCGCGTGGCCGGCGGCGATATCCCATTCCATCGTTGGCCCGAAACGCGGGTAGATGTCGGCTTCACCCGCGGCAATGAGCGCCAGTTTTAGCGAACTGCCCATTTGCCGAATGTCGGTAACGTTGGCTTTTCGGAGGAACTCTTGGGTTCGTTCGTCGAGGTGTGACCGGCTGGCGAGAGCAACGAGCGATCCCGGTATCGCCGTGCGCGCTTTGATTCGTTCTGGCGGGGCGCTACCGACTTGTTGAAAGGCTTGTCCTGGACTGGATGAAAAGAACATCCGGTCTTTGGCGGGGGCATAGATCACCCCGAGAGTGGGTTCGCGTTGCTGGACGAGCGCGATATTGACGGTGAACTCGCCGTTGCCGGCGATGAATTCCTTTGTGCCGTCGAGAGGATCAACCAGCCAGAATGGTTGATCCGGTTCGTCCAAGATATGTGCGCCTTCTTCTGAAACAACCGGGATATCCGGAGTCAGGTCGGTGAGCCCCGCAACGATCAGATCGTTTGCGGTGGTGTCAGCGAGGGTGACCGGGGAGTGATCGGCTTTTCGGGTGATGGCCAGCGATGACGCGGCGATTGCCATGATGGCGTCGCCCGCCCGGCGGGCGATGTCGCATAGGTCATCGATGGTTTGGTCAAAGGGTTCAGGCGCCACGGCACCCGAAATATATCACAAGCCATTGTTTTTTAAAGAAAAATCGCCTCTGACAGAGTTTCTTGACTCAGACGGCCATCGGCATAAAATAGAACAAAATAAGAACAGAGTAAGAACAAAAGAGTTTAGGGTCCGAGTTGGGAGGATCCCATGGGTCAGTGTCTCGTTTTTCCGGCGAACCAGGAGCAGGTCTCAGACCGGGCCGCTGTGTTGAAGACGTTGCGCTCTGAAATTGGCGCGACCGAAGCGCTTCGTAGCGTGCAGCAGGGTTTGGCACCCATACGCTTTGGCGATTCTATTTTGGATTCGGCATTGCCCTGGGGCGGTCTGCCCCAAGCGGCTTTGCATGAGATTAACGGGACAGCAGCGGCAATGGGTTTCACGGCGGCACTGGCCGGTCGTCTTGCCGGATCAAAACCGATTTTGTGGTGCCGTTCCTCAGGAAATGAAACCGGCAGTGTGTATGGGCTCGGCCTTATTCCTTTTGGCCTAGACCCTGCGCAGATCGTTTTTGTCGAAACCAAAAAGAAGCAAGACTTGCTCTGGGCAATGGAAGAGGGGCTGCGCAGCGGACAACCAGCCCTTGTGATCGGTGAGATTGATGCGGTCAGCCTTGTCGCCAGTCGACGCTTGCAACTGGCGGCGGAGGCGGGAGGTGTCACGGCTTTTCTGCTCAACACCGTTGTCACAAAGCGTATTAGCGAAAAAGCATCGACAACGTCGGCGACGACGGTGGCGTTAACTCGCTGGATCGTGTCCTCGGAAGCGAAAGACAAATCTCAGAGAAACGATGCACGCCGGTCGCAGTGGCGATTGGTCCTTGCGCACTGTCGGGGCGGTGTCCCGCAGTCTTGGTTGGTGGAATGGAATTATGAAGAATCAGACACTGGCGAAGAAGCAACGCAGGGTTATTTCACTGTGGCTGCCGAATTTCTCGATCGACAGGGCGAACATCAACCGAGACTCCAAGAAGCGTCCTGAAAATATTCCTCAAGTTACGGTTATCAAAGAGCAGAGCGCTCTTCGCGTTGCCGCGGCTGACCCGTTGGCGCAAGCGTCCGGCATTTTCCCGGGGATGCCGCTGACCGATGCACGGGCGTTAGAGCCAGTTCTTCAGGTTCACGAGGCAGATCATGCTGCCGATCTCGCCTATCTGGCGCGTCTTGCTGATTGGTGTGGCCATTACAGCCCTTGGACAGCGCCGGATATCACAGGAGAGGCAGGAGAAAACGGCTTCGGTATCTGGCTCGATATAACCGGTTGCGATCATTTGTTCGGTGGCGAAGAAGCGTTGCTGAACAGTGTCATTGCCCGTCTCAACGATTTTGGTTTTATGGCCCGCGCCGCCGTAGCCGATACACCGGGTACGGCTTGGGCAGTCGTGCATTACGGTTTGAGCCAAGGCGAAACGGTTCTGGTGACCAAGCCTGGAAAAGTGCGCGATACGTTAAGACGTTTGCCGGCAGCGGCACTTCGCTTTTCACCGGAAATTTTTTCAGGGCTTGATCGCCTCGGGCTGCGTCATGCAGGCGATTTATTTGACCTGCCCCGGGGACCCTTGGTGGCGCGCTTCGGTGAGATTTTAATCCGACGCGTCGATCAGGCACTGGGGCGGCAATCGGAGCCGATTTCCCCTCAAAACCCTGTTTCCCGGTATCGGGCGCGAATGTCCTTTGCCGAGCCTATCGGCAAAAGCGAGGACGTCGCAGAGTCGTGTCGCCAACTTCTCAAGACTCTGTGCCAACAATTGGATCGCGCTGGCCGAGGCGTACGGCGACTCGAAGCAACTTGTTATCGGGTCGATGGATCGCTTGCGCGCATTTCCATCGGGACGAGTAGGGCAACACGCAATGCGCCACATCTCTTGCATCTTCTTAGCGAGCATTTCGATTCAATCGACGCTGGATTTGGCATCGAAACAATCGTTCTGGGCGCCCTAAGAACAGACCGGCTTTTTGCCGATCAACTCAGTCTCTCTGAAGCCCCTCAACGCGTCTTCAGGCGCTCTCAAACGGTAACGGAAAGTATGGCTGCGCTGGTCGACCGCGTTGCCAACCGTGTGGGCCACAACAGCGTGCATCGCTTGGTGCCCAAGAATAGCTATGTGCCGGAGCGGGCGGTGCGGCGTTTGCCCTATACTGAACAACCAAGCAGTCAGCCAAGCGATTCGTCGCCGCGTTGGTTCGCTAATCGTCCGCGTCCGCTGTCGTTGTTCGATGTGCCGCAGCCGATTGAAGTCGTTGCTCCCATTCCTGACGATCCGCCAGTTTTGTTTCGTTGGCGCCGCGTGTTGCACCGGGTTGTTGTTTCCGGTGGCCCTGAGCGAATCGGGCCGGAGTGGTGGGAAATTGCCGCGCCGGGACGCAAGGAAGATCCGCTGCCGCGCGATTATTACCAGGTCGAAGATGCCGATGGTGATCGCTTTTGGCTTTATCGCAGCGGTCTTTACCAAGCGAGCAATCCGTCTGCGCCCACACCGAGATGGTATCTGCATGGTCTTTTTTCTTAGGAGGATGGAATGGCAAACTTGACGATCAGAAATATTGACGACGATGTGGTGTTCGCGCTCAAGAAACGTGCGCGCCGAAACCATCGCTCATTGGAAGCCGAGCTACGCGACATTCTGACGATAATGTCGCGTAAGCCGCAGATGAAGTTCCTTGCTGAACGTGTTGCGTCGATGACCCCTCGGCAGCCATTGTCATCGACACCACAACCAAGAGACCCCCGAGCCACTCTATGAATGCGGTGGTGGACTCAAGTGTTGTGGTCAAGTGGTTTGTGCGTGAACTCGGGCATGACCAAGCCTTGGCCCTGCTTGATCATCAAGATGAATTATTCGCGCCGGACGTCATCGTGCCAGACGTCATTGATGCTGTCTGGGCTCGGATTGTCGCGGGTGAAATTGGCAACGACCAAGGAAGCGCCATTGTAACGGCCATAACGTCGGGCGTGCCGACGCTCGTGCCGGTTTCCGAGCTGGCCGATGACGTATTTAAGGTTGCTCTGAACATGAATCGGTTGGCGCATTTGGCGACCTACCTTACTTGCGCCCAATCGCTCGACGCCAACTTCGTCACTGCGGATGAAGACGCAGCGTTAATGGCGAGGGAAAGCCTGGGTGAGGATCGGGTCACGTTGCTTTCCGGACTAGCTTCGTGACCTATGCTGAACTGCAGATAACGAGCAATTTCAGTTTTTTACGCGGCGCTTCCCATGCCGAAGAACTGGTCAGCCAAGCAGTCGCTCTAGGATTATCGGCAATTGCCGTGACAGATCGGAATTCTGTTGCCGGCGTTGTTCGCGCCCATCGGGCGGCAAAGGACGCAGGTCTTCAATTTGTCGTCGGCGTCCGCCTCGACTTTCAAGATGAAACCAGCATCCTTTGCTATCCAACATCTCGGGCAGCGTATGGCCGCCTGACTCGCCTTTTAACACTGGGTAAGCGGCGGGCGCCGAAAGGGGAGTGTTGGATCACCCAAGAGGATTTCTTTGCCTATGCCGAAGGCATGCTGGCAGTCGTCTTACCGTTTTCCCATCTTGATGATCCCAACACACCGTTGGCAGAAGCCTCGCTTGCGTTGGATGCGCCCTTTGCACGGCACCTTCTGCGCATCAAAGAGAATCTGCCGGGACGAACCTATTTAGCCGCCAGTTTTCTTTACCGGGGCGACGACAAGGTGCGTCTGCGTTTGCTCGCATCGCTCGCGCAGTCGTGCGGTACACCGTTGGTTGCAACGAACGATGTCTACTATCACGAACCCGCACGCCGCCCTCTCCAAGACGTTCTGACGTGTATCCGTGAGCATTGCACCATCGATGAAGCCGGCTATCGCCTCTTTGGCAATGCCGAGCGTCACATCAAGTCTCCACAGGAAGTGCTGCGGCTTTTTGGTGACTATCCTGAAGCAGTTCATCGCACTCAAGAAATTGCGCGGCTCTGTACATTCAGTCTCGATGAGCTTCGCTACGAGTACCCGACAGAAACGGTGCCGGGAGGAGGGACATCGCAAGGTGAATTGGCACGATTGACCTGGCTTGGCGCGAAGCGAAGCTATGCCGGTCGGATTCCCAAAAAGATTCGCGACGCTCTTCAACATGAGCTCGACTTGATCGACGAGTTGGGGTTCGCGCCGTATTTCTTGACTGTCTACGACATCGTTCGATTTGCAAATAGTCGGAAAATCTTGTGCCAAGGGCGTGGGTCGGCGGCCAATTCGATCGTTTGCTACTGCCTCGGGATAACGGCGGTCGACCCTGAGAAGGTGGCGCTGTTGTTCGAGCGCTTCATTTCTGCCGAACGAAACGAGCCCCCCGATATTGATGTCGATTTCGAGCACGAACGCCGCGAAGAAGTCATTCAGTACATCTATCAAAAATA
>CALJDF010000212.1 GCA_938023835.1 uncultured Alphaproteobacteria bacterium | reverse complement strand
CCGGTTCCTGATGGAACCGATGGTGTTGGCGCGCTTGATCGATGCCTTGGCGCTCAAACCGGGCGATCTCGTTCTCAACGTTGGGTGCGCAACAGGATATGCCGCTGCCGTCATGGCGCGTCTAGCCGGCACCGTGGTCGCGATCGAAAGCGATGCCGACCTCGCCGCATCCGCCGGCGACAACTTGGCCAAGGTCGACATCGACAATGTCGCCATCATCGAGGGCGCGTTGCCCGCAGGCTGTGCCGACCAAGGACCCTTCGCGGCCATCTTGATCGACGGTGGCGTCGAAGAGGTGCCGACGGCGTTGCTCGAACAACTTGCGCCGGGTGGTCGCTTGGCCTGCGTCGTGCAGTCCGGCCCTGCGGGAAAGGCAATGCTTTATTCGGAAAACGGCGATGTGTTCGGCCAACGACCGCTGTTCGATGCCTCGGTCCCGCAGCTACCGGGATTCACGCGCCCCAAAGTTTTCGCCTTTTAATAGCGCCGTCTTGTTTCGCCGGTTGAACCCTTCGCGACTGCGCTTATCTGTGTGCCGTCGCCGTCTGTTCGAGGTTGACCCTGCGGCAGCGACGGAGTGGCGCCTCGTTGAACGTGTGCGACACGACCGAGGTGGACAAAGAGGGGAAGCAGCATGACGTTTCGTGCAGGCGCGTTCGCAGTTGTGGCAACGGGCCTTCTGACGGTCTCGACGGCGTCGGCTCAAACCCTCGAAGAAGCGCTCGTCACCGCCTATCAAAACAACCCCACCTTGCAGTCGCAACGTGCCTCGTTGCGCGCGACCGACGAAACTGTTTCCCAGGCGCTCAGTGGTTGGCGCCCCACCGTCACGCTATCCGGTGATGCCGGCCTGACGCATTCCGACGGTAATTCAACGGGCTCGTCCGACACCAAGCCGCGCAGCGCCTCGGTGCGCCTCAGCCAACCGCTCTACCGCGGGGGGCGCACGGTCAACGGGGTCGCCCAGGCCGAAGCCAACGTCGAAGCGGCCCGCCAAGTCCTGCGTCAGACCGAACAAGGCGTCCTCCAATCCACCGTGCGTGCCTATATGGACGTCCTCCGCGACGAAGCCGTCGTCGACCTGAATCAAGCCAATCTCGACCGCTTGCGTCGCCAACTCGATGCGACGCGCGATCGTTTCGAAGTAGGCGAACTGACCCGGACCGATGTCGCCCAAGCCGAAGCCCGCGTCTCGGGTGCGATCAGTTCGTTGGTGGCGGCACAAGGGGTTCTCGAATCCAGCCGCGCCACCTTCCGGCGCGTTGTCGGCCTAGAGCCGGTCAACCTGTCCCGCGTGCCGGCGCTCGGTGCGCTGCCTGAGGACGTCGAAGAGGCGCGCCGCATCGGCCTCGAAGAAAATCCCTTGGTGCGGCAAGCCATCCGCAGCGAAGAAGCCTCGCGTGCCGCCGTCGAGGTGGCCAACGGCGTCATCTTGCCGTCCGTCAAGCTGACAAGCGCGTTGTCGCGCGGGTACGACACCAGCAGCTTCAATGACCGGCTCGACAGCGCGAGCGTGACCGCCACCGTTACCGTGCCGCTCTATCAATCCGGCTCCGAATACTCCGCCGTCCGCCAGGCCAAACAGACCAACAGCCAGCGCCGCATCGACATCGAAACCCAGCGCCGCGCCGTGGTCGAAAGTGTCACCCAAGCCTGGGCCGCGCTGAACTCGGCCACCGAGCAGATCCGCGCCAACGTCGATCAAGTGCGCGCTGCCGAAGTTGCACTCGATGGGGTGCAACAAGAGGCCGAAGTCGGCGTCCGCACTGTTCTCGATGTGCTCGACGCGGAACAAGAACTGCTCAATGCGCAAGTTGCGCTGGTCCGCTCCGAGCGGGATGAGTTCGTCGCCGGCTTCGATCTGCGTGTCGCCTTGGGCCGCCTGTCCGTCGAGCAACTCGGTCTCCCGGTTGCGACGTACGATCCAACCGCCAACTACAAGGCCGTCCGGAACAAGCTCTACGGCCGCGCCATCCTCGGCGAGCGCTAATCTCCTGGCACCGTGCGGCGGTGTGCGCAATGACCCCGCATCCGACACATGACATCATGTTGAATGGTTGATCGCCCGCGCAGTCAGCATCTTGTGGCGGCGGTTGTCCTTTGCCTCACGGTCTTAATAGGCAGTGGCGCCCACGCCCAGAGCGCACCCCCTCTGGTCGATCCCGCTTGGCTCGTTGGCCAGCTTCAAGATCCGCACCTCGTCTTGCTGGGCCTAAGACGCTAAGCCGCCTCCGACGCCGGCCATCTTTCTGGCGCGATCAACATCGACCCAGTAACGGTCTCTTTCCGGCAACCAGCCAGCAACGTCGAGTCGCGGCTCCCCAGCGCCGTGGAATTCGCCGCGCGTCTTGGAGGTCTTGGGGTTCGCGGGGAGGACAAGATCGTCTTGATCTCGGCCGGCGACAGCTGGCTCAATGTCGCGGGGGCGACGGACGTGTTTTGGTTGCTCAAGCGTTTCGGCCATGCCCAAGTCGCGATCTTGGATGGCGGTTTTCGCAGACTGGCGGAAGCGGCGGGGATTCGTCTGGTTCGCAACTCAGTCGTGAGGCCCAAGACGGTTTATGCGGTGGGTTCACCACTGGTCCGTAGCTACCGGGTAGAGGACGTCATCGACCTGTCGTCGACGGTCCTGCGCGTCGACGCCCGCCTTCGGGCACAGTATCTCGGAATCAACAAGACCGCTGTCGTTGCCCGCTACTGCACGATGCCGGGCGCCAAGAACCTGCAGGGCAATTGGGTCACCTACGATGCTGTGGGTCGGCTTCGCACCGCGGATGATCTGCGCCGGGTCGTTGATCTTGCGGGCATTCCGCAGCAGGGACAAATGGTTGTCTTCGGCAACACTTCGGCGGCAGGGTCGTTGGTCTGGTTTGCGCTTCGGGTGATCCTGGGCAACCGCGAGGTTCGTCTTTATGACGGCGGGTTCCGAGAATGGGCCGCCGATCCGGCCCGTTCGGTCGTGGTCCACGTCGGCTCAGGGGAAACCCAGCGGCCATGACCAGGTGCCGCGCGCTGAAAAACCTCCCGGCGCGTTGATTTTTCCACTTGCCTTTGCGGGGCTCCTTGCCCTATCGGTGTGGGGTGATTTTAACAAAAAATCAATATTTGGCCCCTAAAGCTAGATTTTCGGGCATATCTCGCGTAGCTTTGCCACTTGACGGCCCTTTTTTTTGAACCGGTGACCTGGCGGTAATGAGCGATCCGACCACCGAGCAAGAACCGACGATGGAGGAAATCCTCTCGTCGATTCGGCGGATCATTTCCGAAGACGACGAGGGTGGCTCCGCCGCGGCTGAAACTGCGACTGATGAAGATGCCGATGACGATCTCGATGCGGCCGTCGCCGATGACGACGACGATTTCAACCTCGGCGATGTTGAAAAGGTCGCCGAAGAGCCTGAGATCGACGACGAACCCGAGCCCGAAATAGACGACGAGCCCGAAGAGGACTTCGAGGACGACGAGCCCGAAGACGAACCGGTGCCGCTCGCGGCGGTAGAGGAAGACGACGAAGACGAGGTTGAAGAGGAAGAGGCGCCGATCGACGACGACGCGCTCGACCTAACCAACATGGTGCAAGAGGACGGCTCCGTCGTTGAACTCGACGATGAAGGCAACCCACACTATGAATCCGAGCCCGAGCCCGAGCCCGAGCCGGAACCCGCGCCGCCGCCGCCGCCCGCACCAGCGGCCGTGCCCGATGCCGATGCCTTCCAGGCCGCGCTCGACCAAGCGGTCGAGCCTGCGCTTCATCACGACAGCTTGTTGCACGATGCCACGACGAGCGCCGCGGCCAGCGCCTTCGCCCATCTCTCCAGCGCCGCCACGGCCGTGCGTGGTCAGCCGCTCGGCGATCCCCACCGCACCCTCGAGGATCTGGTGAAGGAACTCTTGCGCCCCATGCTCAAGGCCTGGTTGGACAAGAACCTGCCGTCGGTCGTCGAACGCATCGTCGAAAAAGAAATCGCCAAGATCGCCCACGGCGCCGATAAGTAGGGCGTACCAGCCCCGTTTGGCGGGGCACCTTCCAATTCCCACCAGAGCCGCCGGAGCGGCTGATGGCCGCTCGAGGCCCAAAAAGTCGCCTCCCTTGGGCTTGAAAAACATATCGACCGATATAAGTAAAACGTGCTCTCCACCACGAGGGATTACCCCATGAATTGGTGACATCGCCGCCGTGTGCATCACATGGGCCGCCAGTTGCACCGTTTCGGCCCTTGGGCCATCGCCGGCAAATTCTTCGTCAGCGGGATACCCCGCTCGCGCTGCTCTCGCTTCTAGACGAGGGTCCAAGCCGCGGCTAAGATCTGATGACCGCCATCGAGGAGAAATCAGGCGGCCTCGCGCGCCCGTCGGCCGGCACCATCTATCCCACGTTGCAACAGCTGCAAGACGATGGTCTCTTCACCTCGCAAGAAGAAGACAGCAAACGCATCTACCAACTCACCGACGCCGGTCGCGCCCGCCTCGGGGAACGCCGATCGTATCAAAGAGATCTGGCAGCGCGCCCAAGACGACGAATGGGGCAATTGGGGCGATGCGATGCACCCCGACGTGCTCGAGGTGCTTAAGCCCGCGTTCCGATTGATGCGCACTGCCGTGCGCTCGTCGGTCCTCTCCAGCGACCCGGACCGTGCCGACAAGGTGCGGGAGATTTTGCGCCGGGCCGCCGACGACATCAAAAACCTCACCAGAGCCTGACCATGGATGCAGACGTGAAAGCCGTCATCGACGACCTTGATACGCGCATCAAGCGGGAAAGCGACCACATTCGCAGCGGCGAATCGTTCGACGTGGACAAGTTCGCCCTCGCCGCCGGGCCGCACTCGGCAGGGCTCCTGAACCTGCTCATTCGCAGCAAGAATGCCCAACGCATTGTCGAGGTCGGCACCTCGATCGGATACACCGCGCTATGGCTGGGTGAGGCGGCACGCGCCACCGGTGGTCATGTCATCGGCATGGAGCTTGTCGATACCAAACATGCCGATGCCGTCGCGGCGCTCAAATGGGCCAATCTCGATAACGTCGTGGAGGTCCGCAAGGGCGACGCCAAAGAAGTTCTGGTCGCGATCGAGGGGCCCACTGATCTGGCGTTCGTCGATGCCTGGAAAGACGACTACACCGCCTATTTTGATACGTTGCTGCCCAAGATGAGCGTCGGCGGCTGCATCGTCGCCGACAACATCACTTTTCCCGAAAGCGTTCAGGAACTGATGAAGCGCTACCAAGCACACGTCAGGGCCTATCCCAACGTGCGCTCGCACTTCCTCTCGGTCGGTTCCGGCCTTGAAATGTCGGTGAAGGTCGCGGCCTAGTCCGCGCCGGGCTGTACCGCGTTCCACCCATCGGGCGGGGCAGGGGATTGCCCGGGGCCAAGCTGCCAGCGATCGGCCAACGAGGCGAATTCGCCCAGCACCTTATTCAGCTCCATACCCCGCTCGGTGATCCCGTAGGTCACTTCGGGCGGGATCGTCGG
>CALJDF010000211.1 GCA_938023835.1 uncultured Alphaproteobacteria bacterium | reverse complement strand
GCTTCAAGGCCGGACCGTCGCTTGAGCCTGACGACGCACTGCGTTTGATCGACCGCCTCAATCCAGAGAACGAGCCTGGCCGAATCACGATCATCAGCCGCATGGGCGCCGATTCAATTTGCGATCATTTGCCGCGTTTGTTGCGCAAGGTGACGGCCGAGTGGCGTCACGTCGTTTGGTCGTGTGATCCGATGCATGGCAACACCATCAAATCCTCAACCGGGTACAAGACGAGGCGGTTCGACAAAAACCTCTCCGAAGTTAGAGACTTCTTCGCGGTTCACGAGGCAGAAGGTACTTACGCCGGCGGCGTTCATTTCGAGATGACCGGTGGCGATGTGACCGAGTGCTTGGGCGGCGCTCAAGAAATCAGCGAAGAAGACCTGTCGGACCGATATCACACCCATTGCGATCCGCGCATGAACGCATCACAGGCGCTCGAACTCGCTTTTCTAGTCGCCGATATGTTGAAGAACCGCAAGACCGCTGCACCGGGTAGGGCAGCGGCTGCGTAGTTCCCTGGAGGTTCAGCCAATGTCCGCGACGGCGGTGCAATCGGACGCATCAATAGAGCGTCATACCGATCACTACTTCAATCGAACCAAACAAGTGGTGCGCCGGTTCGGCGACAAGCAAGTCACCTATGCGGTGTTCATGCGTCGACCGGTCTTGTTCACGCCGCGTCTGATGGTCGAAGCGTTGGACGCGGTCGCGAAACGCCGCGGCGTCCAGTTCGACATTGAGCAACGATACAAAGAGGGCGATTGGGTCGGTGCAGGCGATCCGCTGCTCTACATTTCCGGCGCGCTTGCCGAATTGGTGGAACTGGAAACGCTCTACCTTCAACGTTTGGGCCCTGCCTGTGTCGCGGCGTACAACGCCTATTCGATGTGTCGCGATTTACCCAAAGTCGCATTCCTGGCGATGGACGCGCGTCACTGCGCGGGCGCTGAAATGGCCGAAATGATGGCTTATGCCGCAAGTGTGGGGTCGAACGCGGCAAAAGCGGAAGTTGGCGCGGTTGGGTTCGTAGGCAACGCCACGGATGCCACAGCGCACTATTTCGGCAACGTTGGCGGTATGGGGACCATGCCGCACGCCCTCATCGGGTATGCCGGCTCAACGGTGCGGGCTGCGGAGATGTTTCACGAAACCTTTCCGGACGATCCCATGACCATCTTGGTGGACTATTTTGGCCAAGAGGTGACAGATGCCATCGCTGTTTGCCGACGCTTCCCTGATCTTGCGGCGGCGGGGCGCCTCTCGGTGCGCGTCGATACCCACGGCGGGCGGTTTGTCGAAGGGCTTGATCCGCAGGCCTCTTACGCCGTCCTAGAGCGCCATGTGCCCAAAAGCACGCGGCAATACCGGTCGGAACCGGAACTCCGGTGGTTGGTCGGCACGGGCGTGACGGCGGCCGCAATTTACCGCATACGCGAGGCGCTCGACGAGGCCGGGTTCGAAAAAGTCGGAATCGTCGCAAGTTCTGGGTTCGGGCCTGCCAAGTGCAAGGTCATGAGCAGTGTCAACGCGCCCATTGATGTGATTGGTACGGGTTCTTTCCTCCCCGAGCGGTGGGACGAGACCTATGCCACTGCCGATGTTATCGAATATGACGGTAACCAATCGGTGAAAGTCGGCCGCGAATTCCTATTGCGGCAAGCCGACTAAATATCGTCTAACCGAATCAGCTGCTTGCCGATGTTCCCGCCTTGGAGCATCGAGATAAAGGCCGCCGGCGCCTGATCGATACCGTCGGCAATCGTCTCACGATATCGAATTTTGCCTTCGGCCAACCAGCCGGCAATTGCCTTGCGGGCTTCATCGGCCCGGTCCTCATAATCGTAGACGATGAACCCTTTGGTCATTGCCCGTGCCGTCATGAGCAGGCCGGTGACATCAGGTCGAAACGGCGTTTCCGGCAAGTTGTTCTGGCTGATATTGCCGACCAACACGATCCGCGCGTCGCGTGCCAAGTGGTGAAGAATGGTATGGGCGATATCGCCGCCGACGTTATCAAAATGAACGTTGACACGATCAGGACAAAGCCGGCGTAGGTCGGCCAAGAGGTCCGGGCTCGACCGGTAGTTGATGCCGCCGTCGAACCCCAGTTCACCGGTCACGTGATCCAGTTTCTCGTCGCTACCGGCGATCCCAATCACCCGGCATCCCCGGATCTTTGCGAGTTGCCCGGCCAGGGAACCAACCGCGCCACCCGCGCCGGTAACGACGACGGTTTCACCCGGCTGCGGGTCGCAAACTTCCAGCAGCGCGAAATAGGCAGTCACACCGGGAAACCCCAGAATGCCGAGATAGGCCGAGACTGGTGCGATATCAGCGTCCACCTTGGTGATCCCGGGCGCATATTCTGCGCGCTCAATGCTGCCGTCAGAGACCGCATAGGTCTGCCAGCCCAGCATTCCCTCGACAAAATCACCGGTCTCGTATTTCGGATGATTGGACTGAACAACTTCGCCGACCATCCGACCCTTGACGACATCGCCGATGTCGAGCGTCTTGCCATATCCCGACCCCGCATCGAGTCGCATGCGTTGAAACGGATCGGCGGACAGGTAGTGTGCGCGCACAAGAAGCTCGCCCGGTCCGGCTTCGGGCACCGGGTCGTCAACCAGTCGAAAATCGTCCTCAACGGGCATCCCATTTGGGCGGCGCGCCAGTACGACTTTTCGGTTCCGATTGGGAAATGCCATGAGCTTAAGCCTCGGCAATCTTGATTAACTGCTTGCCGAAGTTTTTTCCTTCCAGCAATCCAATGAAGGTCCGCGGCGCATTCTGTAGGCCGTCCACGATATCCTCCTTGTAGGTGATTTCGCCGTTCGCAAGCCAAGTGGAGAGATCTTTCAGGCCTTCCGGATAACGGTCCAGATAGTCGAAAACGATAAAGCCTTCGATCCGGCTACGGGTCATGAGTATTTGCGTCAGGTTTCGTGGCCCCATCTCTTGGCGCGACGCGTTGTACAATGAGATCTGTCCGCAAATCACGATACGTGCGCGCAAAGCCAAGTTGTTGAAGACCGCATCGGTCACCGGACCGCCGACGTTGTCGAAATAGACGTTCACCCCGTCAGGCGCTGCATCACGAATTGCTGTCCGCAGATTATCGGTCGTTTGATAGTTGATCGCGACGTCGTAGCCCAGCGTATCCAAGATGTACCGCGCTTTTTCCTCGGTGCCGACGACGCCAACGGTGCGGCAACCCTGCCGCTTTGCGATCTGCCCAACGATCGAGCCCACCGCCCCCGAGGCTGCCGAAACGACGACGGTATCCCCCGGTTCGGGCTTTCCTAGATCCAACAGGCCGAAGTAGGCCGTCAATCCCGGCATCCCCAAGATGCCGAGAGCGGTCGATATTGGAGCCAATGTGGGGTCCACGATTCTCAGTGCTTTTGGTTTGGCGACTGCGAATGCTTGCCACCCCAACAGGCCCTCGACAATCGCCCCTTCAGGCATATCCGCAATGTCCGATCGGATGACCTTTCCAACGGTCCCGCCGCCCATCACGGCTTCGATCTCAATCGGCGGGATGTAGGATTTTGCATCATTCATCCGCCCCCGCATGTAGGGATCAAGGGAAAGGTAGAGGTTCTGAACCAGCACGGTTCCGGGCCTCGTCTCCGGCATCGGCGTCTCGACGATCCGAAAATCCTTTTCTGTGGGCGCACCCTGAGGCCGCCGTGCAAGAAGTACTTGGGTATTTCTGTTGGTCTTGGGACCCATCTCATCTCCGCCGTTGTCCCCTCGGGAGGACTACACTATAGGTCATGCTCCGGGCGTGCTCGCGCTATGGGTCTCTCAGAAATGACCGATCAACTCAATATTTGTCTCGCCCAACTCAATCCGACAGTCGGTGATCTACCGGGCAACGTCGAGAAGCTTCGAGAAGCGGTGGTTGCTGCGGCGGCGGACGGCGCTGATCTCATCGTCACCAGCGAACTCTATTTGTGCGGCTACCCGCCCGAAGACTTGGTTCGCCGCCAATCTTTTCTCAAGGAAATCAAAGCGGCGGTGGCTATGCTTGCGGCGACCACGGGGGATGGCCCCGCCATTCTCCTCGGCACGCCGTGGCCTGACGGCGATGCCGTTTACAACGCGGCGCTGTTGCTTTCGGACGGCGACATCACGGCGGCGCGTTACAAGTCGGATTTGCCCAACTACGGCGTCTTCGACGAGAAGAGGGTGTTCGATGCAGGTGAGCTACCGGGTCCGATCCCCTTCAAAGGCGTACGCCTCGGGGTTTTGGTCTGCGAAGACATGTGGAAACCAGATGTCGCGCAATGCCTTGCGGAAACCGGTGCCGAAGTCCTTGTCGTTCTCAACGGATCTCCCTTCGAACTCGACAAATGGGAGGAACGCGACGGCCTTGCCAAGGACCGCGTGCACGAAACCGAACTTCCGTTGGTCTACGTCAATCAAGTTGGTGGGCAAGACGAGTTGGTGTTCGACGGCCGCTCGTTCGCGTTGAACGGCGATGGGACGGGTGCATTGCTGATGCCCGCATGGGAGGAGGCGGTAGTCCACGCGATGTTGGTGCGTCGAAGCGGCGGCTGGCGGTTTGACGAAGGCCCGATGAGTCGCCCCGACGATCGTTTGGCCAATGTCTACCATGCGATGGTCTTGGGGCTGCGCGACTACGTCGACAAAAACGGTTTCCCCGGTGTTCTGTTAGGGATGTCGGGCGGGATCGACTCAGCCTTGTCTGCTGTGGTTGCCGCGGACGCCTTGGGTCCGGATCGGGTGCATTGCGTCTTGCTTCCCTCCAAATACACCTCACGCGCGAGTATTGACGATGCGATGGATTGCTGCGCGCGCATCGGGTGCCGCGCCGATACAGTACCGATCGAACCGGCGATCGCCGCCTTCGACTCGATGCTTGCCGAGGCATTCGAGGGCCGGGCGCCCGACGAAACCGAAGAAAACATTCAGGCGCGTGCGCGTGGGGTTGCCTTGATGGCGCTCAGCAACAAGTTCGGGTCAATGGTGTTAACGACCGGGAACAAATCCGAAATGTCGGTGGGCTATGCGACGCTCTATGGTGACATGTGCGGCGGCTACTCCGTCCTGAAAGATATATATAAAACAATGGTTTATGACCTTTCTCGATGGCGGAACGAGAATCCGGTGAGCTACGGGCATGGCCCGTCGGGCGGGCCGATCCCCGAGAACATCATCACCAAGGCACCGTCCGCCGAATTGCGACCGGATCAGACCGACCAGGACTCGCTGCCGCCCTATGATGCGCTAGACGACATTTTGACGAGCCTGGTCGAAGAAGAACGCAGCATGGCCGAGATCGTTGCGAAGGGGCACGATGCAGTAACCGTGCGCCGCATCGCGCGGCTCCTCTTCATTGCCGAATACAAGCGCCGGCAGGCCCCGCCCGGTGTCAAGATCACGCGCCGTTCGTTTGGTCGAGACCGGCGCTACCCCATTACCAACCGTTTTGTGGAGCAGATCTAGTCGCTCGCCGGATAGGTGGCGACGCGTCGATGTTTGAGGGCCCGATGTCTTTTGCGCTTCATAACTCCGCCGTTCGGCGGAAAGTGGCATTCGAACCGATCGAGCCGGATCACGTGCGCATCTATGCCTGTGGTCCTACGGTCTATGATCTTGCCCACGTCGGTAACGCGCGAATGATGGTTGTCTTTGACCTGATTGTGCGGGTGCTGCGCGATGCATTTCCCAAGGTCACGTATGTCCGAAACATCACCGACGTCGATGACAAGATCAACGCCGCAGCAAGCGACCAGGGGTTGCCCATCGATGTCATTACGTCGCGCACCACCCAGTCGATGCACGAAGATATGGCGGCGATCGGCGTTCTGCCACCTGATATCGAGCCGCGCGCTACCGATCACATAGCGCCCATGGTCGCGATGATCGAAACCTTGATCGCGCGCGACCATGCCTACGTTGCCGAAAGCCACGTTCTTTTCTCGGTCGGCTCAATGCCCGCGTACGGTCAACTTTCGGGACGGGATCGAGACGAG
>CALJDF010000210.1 GCA_938023835.1 uncultured Alphaproteobacteria bacterium | reverse complement strand
GGCGGCGCGGCCTACAAAGGCGACGACTAGACCCCTTCCGCCTTATCGAGCGCGCCAATCACCGGCGCGCTCGACCGCGGCGGCGAGCCGCAACAGCGTCGCTTCGTCAAAATGCCGCCCCATGAACTGAAGCCCGATCGGCAAGCCGTCCGCCATCGCGCAGGGCACCGATATCGCGGGCTGGCCGGTGACATTTGCTTGGCACACGTTGCCGATCATGTTGAGCGCGATGGTCATGCGCTCGGGGATGGGCGCATCTGGCGCCGGAAGTTTCGAGGCCCGGAACGGCAGCGTCGGCATCACCAACGCATCGCATTGCTGCAATGCGCGGTCGTAAGCGGCGCGCATCATCGGCCGCAGATTCTGCGCCTTGGCATAGTAGTGGCCGTGGTAATTGCGGTGCATGTGCTCGCCGACAAGTAGGATTGCCTTGATCGGCGGTGGGAGGTCGGCGGCCTGTTGGCGCCAGCCGCGCGCAAACGTATCAAGCAGCCGCGTATCGTAGAAACCCTGCCACCCGTGCCCGGCGGCGTTGCCGCGCAACATGTTCGCGCATACGCCTTCTTCCAGCAGCGCGACCAGCACGTGCGCGGCATCGACATGTTCGGGGACCGACACCTCGACGACCTTGGCGCCCGCAGATTCGAGGGCCGCCACCGTTTCGCGCACGCGATCATCGACCACCGGCTCGCTGGCACCGAACCCAAGGGTCGGCCACTCGGTGTGACCGAAGCCTTCCTTTAGGACGCCGATTGTCAGGCCCTCGACACCTTGGTCGACGGCGCCGACATAATCGGTCACTGCATCGGCGGGCACGCTGGCAGCGCGGGGATCGAGCGGATCGGGCCCGGCGATCGCCGCCATCAGGCGCGCGCAATTGGCCACGGTATCGCTCATCGGACCGACGTGATCAAGCGATGTCTCCATCCCCATGCAGCCCGTGTACGGCACCAAGCCGAAGGTCGCTTTCATACCAACCGTGCCGCACCACGCCGCCGGAATGCGGATCGATCCCCCTTGGTCGCCGCCGAGCGCCATCGAGATGTCGCCCGCCGCGATGGCGACACCCGAACCGCACGACGAGCCGCCCGGGGAGCGGGTCGGATCGTGCGGGTTGCGCACGGTGCCGAAGGGATGATCGTGCCCGCCGGCGACGCCACACAAATCCGACGCCATGGTCTTGCCGGCAATGGTCGCGCCGGCGTCGAGAAGCCGGGTGATCACTGTTGCGTCCACATCCGGGACGAACCCATCAAGCGTGCGCGAGCCGTTGGCCATGGGGACGCCCGCAACCGCAATGGAGTCTTTGATGCCAATACGTTCGCCGGCGAGTGGCCCGTCGGGGCGCCCCTTGATGTCGGTGCGCCAATACCAGGCGTTGTAGGGGTTATCATCGGGTGCGGGCCGTTCGCCGGGCGTCCGCGGCCACGCCACAGGGGGGCGTGGCTCGGATAAGCGATCGAGCGCTTGGTAGGTGCGAAACGCGCCGCCCATGACGGCTTGATATTCGCGCGCCTCATCGACATCCATGTCGAGGCCAAACTCATCAGCAAGGGCGAGAATCTCTTCAAGGTGAGGCGGTCGGGGGCCAACGGCAGTCATGGGCGAAGCTCCTTGCTAAACTCTATGCGTCGGTGACGGTAACAACCGGCCGCCTATGAACGCTAGCACACGGTGCAGGAGATCTTTGATGACAGACCTCTACCCTCGCGACCTCGTCGGCTACGGCAGCAAACCACCGGTTGTCTCCTGGCCAAACGGCGCGCGGCTCGCGGTGAGTTTCGTGCTGAACTTCGAAGAGGGTGGCGAACGCACCATCATGGACGGCGACGCGGAATCGGAATCCTACCTGGCCGAAATTTACGGCTTGCCCGGACTGCAGGGGCGCCGCAGCCAATTCGTCGAGGATATCTTCGAGTACGGCAGTCGCGCGGGGTTTTGGCGCATCATGCGGCTCTTCGCGGAACGCAATATCCCCTTTACCTCTTGGGCGGTGGGCCTTGCGTTGAAGCGCAACCCCGAAGCGGCGGCGGCCATGGTGGAAGGGGGCCACGAAGTCGCGAGCCACCATTGGCGCTGGTTCGACTATGCCGACGTGCCGGAAGCCGTCGAGCGCGAGCATATCCAACTAACCATCGACACCATCAAAGACCTTTGCGGCGAACGACCATTAGGGTGGTACACCGGTCGTTATTCCGACAACACGCTGCGACTGTTGATGGAAGAAGGCGGGACGGTCTATGCGTCGGAGTTCTACAACGACGACCTGCCGTATTGGATCGATGTCGAGAACAAACCTATGTTGATCGTGCCCTACGCTCTCGACACCAACGATTTCAAGTTTGCGCTCGCGCCGGGTTGGATGTCGGGCGAGGATTTCACCCACTACTTAAAGGCGGCCTTTGATCACCTCTACCGCGAAGGCGCGCACAGTCCAAAGATGATGTCGATCGGCTTGCATTGCCGCCTGAGTGGGCGACCCGGTCGGGCCGAGGCGCTGGCTAAGTTCATGGACTACGTTCTTGAGCATCACGACGTTTGGGTCGCGCGGCGTATAGAGATCGCGCGCCATTGGATGGCGCATCACCCGGCAGGCGGCTAGTTACCAGGCGAGCTGTGGCGCGGGCGTCGCCGGTTCGACGGCCTCGAGCGCGACACCGAGGGCCAACAACGCATCGTCCCGGCCCACCGGTGCGTCCAGCGTAAAGCTGAGCGGCAAGCCGTTCGCATCGACGCCTGCCGGCATGGTGAGGCTCGGGATGCCGGCATTGCTGGCCGGGCCGGTATTGCGGTCGAACATGTTGATCGCCGGGACCGTATCGCCGTCTTCCATTTCACCGGATTGCGGCTGGTCGATCAGCATGGGAAGGACCGGCACGGTCGGGTAGACCACCGCATCAAGGCGATGTTCCTTGAAGTAGTCGGCGTAGATTTTTTGTCAGCGCGGGCGGTGCACGGTGAGCGCTTCGCGATAGGCCGATTCATCGACCGCGCCGCCACCCAGGAGGGGCTCCAGGATTTGGCTGACCTCGGGGCTGCCCACTTCGGCCACGACGGCCGCAAAATCGAGCCCGGTTTCGTTGGCGGCAAGATAGGCGTTGAGGTCGACAACGGCCTCGTACAGAAGAACCGGGAAGTTGCCGGCCTTGTGAACGGCTTCGACATCGGGGATGTCGGCCTCGACGAGGATGATCCCGTAGGACTTGAGTCGCTCCAAGAGCGCGTCGGCCCCGGCGGCAACCGATGGATCAAGGGCCTCGAAAAAGAGCGCGCGCGGCACCCCGATGCGCACCTCGGATAGGCTTGGCAAAGGTATTGGCGCCGCATCACGACCCGCCAAGATGGCATCCAAGAGACGGACATCGGCGACGCTGCGGGCCATCGGCCCGGCCGTGTCGCGGCTGTGCGAAATCGGCACCACGCCGCCTGCCGGATAGCGATCTGTGGTCGGCCTAAAGCCTGCGTTGCCGCAAAACCCCGCCGGGATCCGGACCGAGCCACCGGTGTCGCTGCCAATTCCGGCGGGCGCAAGACGGGCGCCAACGGCAACGGCCGTGCCACCACTGCTGCCTCCCGCAATGCGGTCGGGGTCGTAGGGGTTACGCACCGGACCGAAGCACCCGTTGTTAGAGGTGCAGCCGAAGGCGAGTTCGTGCAAGTTGGCCTTGCCGAATACCAGTGCCCCGGCATCGAGCAATCGTTGAGCAACCGGCGCCGACCGTTTCGCCACGTTGTGACGTAGGGCGTTGGTGCCCCCGGTCGTCACCCTCCCGGCAACATCGATATTGTCTTTGAGGACGATCGGCGCACCAATCAGAGGTCCCGTGTCACCGGCCGCGCGACGTTCGTCGGCAGCGCGGGCGTCGCTTAGGATTTGGTCTTCGTCGAAAGCGATGAACGCGTTGAGGTCGGTATAGTGCCGCGCCCGGTCGATGAGAGCCCGCGCCAACTCTTCGGCGCTAAAGGTCCGGTCCTCGAAGCCTTCGAGGACCTCGACAAGCGTCAAATCGTGTAGTGCCACGGGTGTCGCCTACACCGACCTTTTGGCAACCCTAGTGTGACAGCAGGTGGCTGTCTTCGGATTTCCAATGCGCAGTGACCGGGTCGCCAAAGTCGACGGGGTTATTGAAGAACTCGTCCTCGGACTCATTGGCGACAACATGCTCGCCGTTGTCCTTGCGCACCATGGTCACCTTGACCCATGTGCCCTGGTACTCGATGCCGTGCACGGTACCGGCCAGCATGTTGGCTTTGTCGGCCGCGTCTTGACCGCGAGTCATGTGGATCAGATCCCGGCGGATCGAGAAACCAACCTTGGATCCCTTGGCAAGATCGGCCTTGGGTATGGCAAATTTCACGCCGCTGGCATCAGCCAATACGGCACTGTCGTTGTCGGTACCTTCAACCTGACCGTTGAAAACGTTCCAACCACCCATGAACTCCGCGACATAGGCGGAAACCGGGGCATTGAAGATTTCACGCGCGGTGCCTGCCTGATCGATAACACCATTATCCATCACGACGATGATGTCAGCGAGCGCCAGCGCCTCGGGCTGCGTATGCGTGACGTGAATAAATGTGATGCCGATCTCTTTCTGCAGTCGGCGCAGCTCTTCGCGCATTTGTAGACGCAGGAATTCATCGAGCGCGGAAAGCGGCTCGTCGAGCAACAGCACTTTGGGGTTGGTGATGAGCGAACGCGCCAGCGCCACTCGCTGCTGCTGTCCACCTGAGAGCTGGGCCGGGACACGATCGGCAAGATGCGTCATCTGGACGGTATCGAGGACCTCCATCGCCTTCTTGCGGCGCTCTTCTTTAGGCTTGCCTTGGATCTTGAGGCTGAAGGAAACGTTGTCGGCCACCGAGAGGTGGGGGAATAGCGCGTAGCTCTGAAACATCATCGATGTGCCACGCTGGACCGGCGTCATACCCTCGACCGCCTGCCCACCGATCATGACATGACCGCTGGTCGGATCTTCGTGGCCGGCGATCATCCGAAGGATGGTTGTCTTGCCGCAACCGGACGGGCCGATCATGCAGCAATAGGCGCCATCGGGGATGGTCAGGTTGATATCATTAACCGCTTTGGTTTCACCAAAATGCTTGGTGAGATTCACCAGCTGTACTTCACCACGACCTTGGCTGCTCATCGACGCGCCCTCTCTCGCACCCCCGGACATGCGCACACTCCGGCGGCAAGTTGTTGCTGTTCGCTCTCACCCGCCCCGCAAGTAGTGGCTCGGGACCGGCGAGCGCGAAAACTAGGTTGCGCCCTATATCAAGTCAACCCGTTTGCCCACTGGTTTACCCATCATTTCCGCGCGTTTTCGGCAGATCACGGGCTTGCGAAAGCAACCATCTTGGTTTGACAACCCGGACCCGCCCGAAGAGAGTTCGCGCCAACGTCACAGACGGCCAATCCCAATACGGAGCCCCCATGATCCAAGAACTCAAGACCGGAAAAACCGAGCAAGAACGTGAAGAAGCCGACCAAAAGGTCCGGCAGACGGTCGAGCAAATCATCGGCGACGTGAAGGCGCGTGGGGACTCGGCGGTGCGGGAATTGTCCGAAAAATTCGACAAATGGGGGCCGGAGTCATTTCGGCTGAGTGCCGCTCAAATCGATGAGGTAGTCGCCTCGGTTGCCCCGCAAACAGTGGAAGACATAAAATTTGCGCAAACGCAGATCGCAAACTTCGCGCAAAAGCAGCTTGAGTCCCTGAGCGATGTCGAGGTCGAGACCCTGCCCGGGGTCGTTCTGGGCCACAAGAACCTGCCGGTCGATTCAGTGGGGTGCTACGTGCCGGGCGGGCGCTATCCGATGGTTGCCTCGGCCCATATGAGCGTCCTCACCGCCAAGGTTGCCGGTGTCCGTCGGGTGGTGGCCTGCACCCCGCCGATCAACGGCAAATTGCCGGCCGAGACCATCACCGCGATGCACCTCGCAGGCGCCGACGAGATTCACATCTTGGGCGGCGTTCAGGCGATCGCCGGAATGGCCATCGGCACCGAATCGATCGCGCCGGTCGACATGATCGTGGGCCCCGGCAATGCGTTTGTCGCCGAAGCCAAACGGCAATTGTTCGGCCGGGTGGGTATTGACCTGCTCGCCGGTCCGACCGAAACGCTGATCATTGCCGACGAAACATCCGACGCGGAAATGTGCGCAACGGATTTGCTCGGTCAAGCGGAACACGGCCCGAATTCGCCGGCCATCCTACTGACGACATCGCGCGCCTTGGCCGAGGCCGTGCCGGGCGAGATCGAAAAACAGCTCAAGACACTTGAGACTGCCGATGTTGCCGGCGTCGCTTGGGCCGATTACGGCCGCATCATTTTGTGCGACACCGTGGACGAGATGGTCGCGACCGCAGACGAACTAGCCTCGGAACACGTCCAAGTATTGACTGCCGATCCGCAATATTTTCTCGACAACATGAAAAACTACGGCGCGTTGTTCCTCGGCAAAGAAACCAATGTGGCCTACGGTGACAAGGTGATCGGCACCAACCACACGCTGCCGACGCGCGGTGCGGCGCGATACACCGGCGGCTTGTGGGTTGGTAAGTTTATCAAGACCGTGACCTACCAGCGCTGCACCGAAGAGGCGAGCGCGTTGATCGGGGACTATTGCTCGCGGCTCTGCGCGATCGAAAACTTCGCGGGCCACAAAGCGCAAGCCGACTTGCGGGTGACGCGCTACGGCAAGGAGGCCGCGGAATATTGAGACCCATCGCGCACCCGATCGTTGTCGGCGCACTGCTGTTGGTGGTGCCGTTGGCCAAGGCGGCATCGCCGGTCGAGATGCAAAGCTATGCCGTGCCCGCGGGCGCGCATCCCCACGACGTGGCCCCGGCTCCCAACGGATCGGTGTGGTACACGGCCCAGCATCAAGAAGCGTTGGGGCGGCTTGATCCTGAAACGGGGGCCACCAAACACATCCCGCTGGGTGATGGGTCCCGGCCGCATGGCGTGATTGTCGGGCCTAACGGCCATGCCTGGGTTACGGACGGCGGACTGAACGCGATCGTGCGGGTCGACGCACAGACCGAAAAGGTCGATGTGTTCCGCCTACCCGACGACACCGGCTACACCAACCTCAATACCGTGGCGTTCGACGGTAACGGTATTCTGTGGTTCACCGGTCAGACCGGTGTCTACGGCAAGGTCGATCCGGCGTCGGGCGAGGTCACGGTGTTCCGCGCCGAAAGTGGGCGTGGGCCCTATGGGATTGCGGCGACGCGGAACGGGCTCATTTTCTATGCCTCTTTGGCGGGCAGTCATATTTCCGAAATCGATACGGCGACCGGTGCGGCCACGATCATCGAGCCGCCGACCGCCAGCCAGGGCGCGCGGCGCTTGTGGCCTGATTCGCAGGGCCGAGTATGGGTCAGCGAATGGAACAGCGGCCAACTCAGTGCCTACACCCCCAGCACCGGGGCGTGGCAAATCTGGAAATTACCGGGCGACCGACCCAAGACCTATGCCGTGTATGTCGACGAAACCGACAAGGTGTGGATGAGCGACTTCGGCGCCAATGCAGTGCTGCGATTCGATCCCGAGACGGAAGCCTTCGACGCTTTCCCCAGCCCGCGCAATGGGGCGCGCGTGCGGCAGCTGTTGGGCCGCAAGGGCGAAGTGTGGGCGCCTGAATCAGGTACCGATACGTTGGTTGTTTACCGGTACGGCACACCATGAATGCGCCGCTGACCGGCCAAGTTGCCGTCGTTACCGGGGGGAGCCGCGGGATCGGTGCGGCAACTGCGCGTGCCCTCGCGCAAGCCGGCGCCACGGTGGTGCTGACCCATCGTGATAGCGGACCGGCGGCCGAGGAGGTCGTCGCTGCGCTGCCCGGTGGCGGGCACCGTGCGGTGCAAGCGTCGGTCACCGATACCGAGTCGTTGACCGCGTTAGCCGCCGATGTGGCGAAGACCGAAGGTCGGCTCGATGTCCTAGTCAACAACGCGGGCTGGAGCCGCGTGATTGCGCACAGCGATCTCGACGCGCTCGACGACGAGACCTTCGACCACATCATGAAGACGAATGTGCGCGGCGCGTTTGCCTGCGTGCGCGCCTTCAGCCACTTGTTAAAGGCCGGAGACGGCGGGGTTGTCGTGAACCTGTCGTCGGTGGCGGTGCAAATTCATTTCGGATCGAACATTGCCTATTGCGCCTCCAAAGCCGCGATCGAGTCGCTGACCATGACGCTGGCCCGCGCGCTCGCGCCCAAAGTGCGAGTCCTGGCCGTGGCACCGGGTGTGGTCGATACGGATTTCACGCGCGCGTGGGATCCAGCGGTGCGTGAGGCGCAAACGGCGGCGACACCGTTGGGCCGGTTCGCGACGCCCGAGGAAGTGGGCGAAGCGATCTTGGCCGCGGTGGTGCATTTCCCGCACACCACCGGAACGGTGTTCCCCATCGACGGCGGGCGACCGCTCGGGACCTAGTCGCCGAGACGCTCGGCAGCTTCTTTTTTGTGTCGCGCGAGCGCCATTAGGCGGCGGTCCCGCCACTGCTGGCGTTCGACATGTTTGTCCATCGGAAGAATGGCACGACGATCCTTGGCGGCCTGACCGAAAAGGGTGTCGTCCCATGGACGGGCGTCGTTTTCCTGGGCCACCTGGCGGTAGATTGGGCCGTAGCGGCCGCAATAGTCGGGCACGCCGTCGGGCGCATTGAGATCGATGGTTTCCATCGGTCCCATGAAGGACCAGCGCAAGCCGAGCCCGTGTTTGACCGTCTTGTCGAGATCCTCGGTAGAAACGTAGCCATCGGCGACGAGGCACAAGGCTTCGTTCAACAACGCCCCTTGCAATCGGTTGAGGATAAAGCCGTCGATTTCTTTGCGTACCGTGATGGGTTGCTGACCGACCGCTTCCATCAGCGCGCGGACCTTGTCGACACAGGCTGCGTCGGTCCACGGTGCGGGTGCGAGTTCGACAAGCGGGACGACGCTGGGCGGGTTGACCGGATGGGCAACCAACACGCGGTGGCGGCCCTTGAGATGCTCGCTGAATTCCGAGGCACGGATGCCGGAGGTCGAACTGCCCATGATCGTGTCGGCAGGCGCGACGGCATCCATCTGGGCGTAGAGATCGCGCTTTAGATCGAGGTTCTCCGGGGCGTTTTCCTGCGCGTAGACCGCGTCTTTGAGCGCCGCTGCAAGGTCCGTGGTCGCAGTGATGCGACTGACGATGGCCTGTACGTCCTCGTCGACGAGGCCTTCGCGGTGGAGGTCGTTCGCCGCGCCGGCAATCAACACCAACGCGTTCTCGAGCGCGCCGGCATCGGTATCGTAAAGAGAGACCGACCGACCCGCGCGGGCAAACACGATGGCCCAAGCGCGCCCCACCATCCCGGCCCCGATCACTGCAACTTTTTCCATGGTTCCTCCCTTCACAGCGGCACTCCCGCCCTTACGTATGTGTGCTGCTAGTATCTAACACACCCCCTCAAAGGAATGCCGATGTCCTATGACCTGACCGTGCTTTATGGATCCGTCCGTCGCGACCGCAAAGGCATCCGCGCGGCGCGATTCATGATGCAAGAGCTTGCAGCGCGCGGCCATGCGCCGACCTTGATCGACGCGCAAGAGGTCGACCTGCCGCTACTGGATCGGATGTACAAGGAATACGACCCCGGCACGGCGCCCGACAACCTTGAGGCGATGGCAAAGGTCCTCAAGGCTTCCGATGGCTTCATCGTGGTTAGTGGGGAGTACAACCATGGCATCCCCCCTGCCCTCAAGAACATGTTGGATCACTTCCTGGAGGAATGGTTTTGGCGGCCGTCGGGCATCGTGTCCTATTCGATGGGGCCCTACGGCGGGGTCCGCGCGGCGATGCAGCTGCGCATGACACTGGCCGAGTTGGGCATGCCCTCGATTTCGTCCCTTATGGGCATCCCTCAGGTTCACAAGGCGTTCGAGGAAGACGGGACACCGACGGACGACGCATGGCATCGACGCGCCGGCCGCTTTCTCGATGAGTTCGAGTGGTATGTCGCCGCGCAAAAAGCGCAGCGCGCCCTCGGTACGCCGCGCTAGGTTAGCTTCCTTCACCACCTTGGCGGCGGCGTGATACGGTCGCCCCAACAACCAAGAAACACGGGAAAACGCATGAGCCAGCCGCGCACGCTCTTTCAGAAGATTTGGGATGACCACGAAATCCGCGATTTCGGCAACGGGTATTCGCTGCTGCACGTCGATCGCGACATCATGC
>CALJDF010000209.1 GCA_938023835.1 uncultured Alphaproteobacteria bacterium | reverse complement strand
TCAGATTGCCGAAAGCCAACGCTTACGCTCTCGTGCGAAAAGTGCGAGCGGCACTCAATCCATAGGATTGCCGACCTAATCGCGGAGTACGGGCGCGACAAGGGGCTGCCTGATCTTCGACATGCGCTTCGTGCGGATTGTCCCCGGCACGGCAATCCGACCTATGATCAATGCGGGGCTTATTACGTTACGGGGAAGGCATCTTGAAACGAGAAAGCGTCAAGACCCCCGGCCAAGCCGGCCAAAGAGCCACCCACCCTTTTGGTCGGCGCTTGAAAGTAGTCCGCCTGTAGTACGCAAAGTATTTTGAGAAACACATTATGTATAAATATCAATGTGTTGATAAGAGATTCCTGCTAACAAGACGCTAACCTTGGAGCGTCGCAGTAATCGGTCGCCCCGTCACGCCGACGTGTTCGCCGATTCGGAGGTGGTGTGGCGCTAGGCGTTCTTTTTGCGCACGTCTTCGAAGTAGGCTTCGACCGCACCGCGGGTGGTGACATCGGCATAGCGACGACCGACATCGCGCAGGTTGTCGTTATGCGGTCCTTCGTCGGCATCGCCAACGCAGCTTTCAGGGATCATGGTGCGGAAGCCATGCGAGAAGCTGTCGATGGTGCTGGCGCGCACGCAGCCGCTGGTCGTGCAGCCCGTGACGATGACGGTATCGACGCTGTGCTTGGTGAGGAACGTGGTTAGCGGCGTGTTGAAAAAGATCGACGGGGCCGACTTGGGGAAAACGTAATCGTACTTTTTGTCCCAGACTTTTTCATCCATCGCCATGCTGTCGTGATCGAGAAAGAACTGCTCGCGGACTGCACCGATCTTCCAATAGGGCATGTCTTGATCGTTCCAATAGCCCGTAAAGCAACTGGCTACGGGGACACCGCAGCGCCGGGCGACATCGAGCAACTTTGCCGTCTCGTCGCGCGCATCATGAATGTGCTTGAAGCCGCCGATCGGATATTTCGGGTCGGTAAAGGCGGTCTGGAAGTCCACCACAATGACAGCCGGGCGTTCGCCGAAACCGATGGAGTATTCGCCGTAACTGGCACCTTGATAGGCGTCTGACATAGTCGCTCCGCTGTCTGTGTGGGCTTTGAAGAGGGCCTACCCTAGGGCCCGCTCCGCACCCACGCAAGATACAGAAAACCTCTATTTCTCATAGGGTTACTAAACCGGGGCTGCCTTGCAAAGCGACTCTTCAATGCTAGGATGAAGCACCAAGATTCAATTCAGTTTTTATGGAGACCGGTCGCGATGAAAGCGCTTGACGATATCGTTCTGCTCGACCTGACACATATGCTGTCGGGCCCCTACGGCGCCATGCTGCTGACCGATCTCGGCGCGCAGACGATCAAAGTCGAGCCGCCCGGCCGGGGTGAAGGGACGCGCGCCTTGCAGGCCAAGGACCCCAAGAACTCCATGCATGGCATGGGGTCGTACTTCCTGACCCTCAACCGCGGCAAAAAGAGCGTTTGTATCGACCTCAAGTCGGATGGCGGGCGTGAGGTCTTCTACGAATTGGTCAAAAAGGCTGATGTGGTAATGAGCAACTTTTCCGCCGGCGTGCCGGCGCGCCTAAAGATCGATTTCGAACACCTCTCGAAGGTCAACCCCAAGATCGTGACCTGTAGCGTCACCGGCTTTGGGGAAACCGGCCCGGCCCAAAAACGCCCCGCCTTTGACATGGTGGCGCAGGCCACCGGTGGCGGGATGTCGATCACCGGCGATCCGACCACAGGGCCGTTCCGCGCCGGTATTCCGATCGGCGATTTGGGCGGCGGGCTGTTCGGCGCCATCGGCATTCTCGCGGCGCTGCACGAACGCGACCGGACCGGCAAGGGCCAGCATGTCGATATCTCCATGCTGGACGCGCAAATCTCGATGCTGAACTACATGGCGACAATGTATTTCTTATCGGACGAGAACCCCTACGGCATCGGCAACTCGCACTTTGTGCATGTGCCCTACGATGTCTTCAGGACCAAGACCCGGCCCGTGGTACTGGCGATCATCACCGACAATTTCTTTGCCAGTTTGGCGGAGATGCTGGACGACGATTTCCTGCGCAACGAGGAATATAAGACACAGCCGGCGCGCCTCCGTGACCAGAAAATCATCAACGGACGGGTGCAAGAACACTTCGAGAAACAACCGGCTGAGCATTGGCTCGAATTGCTGGAGGCCGCCCGCATCCCGCATGCGCCGGTGAACGACTTCAAGCACGCGCTGGCGGATGAACAGGTCCTGTCACGCGATATGGTGGTGGATGTCCCCCACGTTGACGGCGGCACCTTCAAGGTTGTCGGCAATCCGGTCAAGATTTCCGGGCACCAGGACACCTGGGAATCACCACCGAAACTGGGGCACCACACCGACGAGGTGTTGCGTGATATGCTGGGCAAAAGCGACGCAGAAATCGAGAAACTGCGTGCAGACGGATTCATTGGATAGAGGCGATCATGGGCGAGAAAGTCATCATCAACGAAGTGGGCCTGCGCGACGGACTGCAAATCCAACCCAAATTCGTCCCCACCGAGGGCAAGCTGGAACTGTGCCAAGCACTGGTCGATGCCGGTGTGCGGTCGTTCGAGGCGACATCGTTCGTGTCCCCTAAAGCCATTCCGCAGATGGCGGATTCGGCTGAGCTGTACCCCCAGCTTCCGGCCAAAGACAAGGTCTACTACTCCGGCCTGCTGTTCAACGAAAAAGGCTATGAGCGCGCCATGGCCGCGGGCGTGAAGTCCGTTGCGGTGGCGCTGGCCTCGACCGAAAAGATGAACATGGCCAACATCCGCATGACCCTGGATGAAGCCATCACCAACCTGGGCGCCTTGATTACCCGTGCCAAGAAAGACGGCCACGACGCGCGCGCCTATGTCTCGACGGCGCTGGGCTGTCCTTATGAGGGCGATGTGCCGGTGAAAGTGGTTCTCGACCTCGCCGCGAAGCTGGCCGAGGCCGGCGCCGACAAAATTGCCATTGCCGACACAATTGGATCGGCGCACCCTAAACTCACCAAAGAGGTGGTCTCGGCGGTGGTGAAGGAATTCGGCGCCGACAAGATCGTGGTGCATTTCCATGATACCCGCGCGATGGGCCTGACCAATGCCTGGGTGGCGCTAGAGGAAGGCGTGCGCGAATTCGATACCTCGATCGGTGGCTTGGGCGGTTGCCCGTTTGCGCCGGGCGCCGCGGGCAACCTTGCGACCGAAGACCTCGTCTTCATGCTGAATGAAAGCGGTTACGACACCGGCATTGATGTGCGCGGCCTACGCAAGGCAGTCGCCATTGCCGAGCGGCTTACCGGGCAGCAACTGGGCGGTCGCATCACCCAGTGGTGGCTGTCGCAGGAGCACAAGAAGGCGGCGGAGGCGGCCGAATAGCCAGTCACGGATAGAAACAAAAAGGGCCGCGTGTTGCGGCCCTTTTTTTGTCTGCTGGTCGCAGATCTATTTCTTGGCCATGCCGATCTTTTTCAGATCGACATCGAACTTGAGAAAGATTTCGCAGAGTTGGTCGTAGCAGACCCCGACGCGGATAGTGGTGAAGTCGCCGAAGTCGATGATGGTCGAGGAGCGGCCCTCGGGATTGGCGTATTTGGATTTGCCGCCGTCGATCACGATGTCACCCGCCGCGAGCACCGGTGGATCGACTTCATCAACGGTGTATTTCGACCCGGTCAGCGAGGTATTCGCTGACGAGCCCAGGATCGGCATGCCCCGTTCGAGGGACTGCTTGGTCATCTCGTTGTGAAAGACCCCGGCGTTCAACAGCATGTCGAGGGTGCCGGCCTTGGTCGAATTCTTAAGCACGAAGGGCGGGACTTCTTTGAACATCGGGTGGTCGGCCCGGAAAGGCGCAACCGTGGAGAACGGCAGATCGTTGTCGAAGATCACGGCCTTGATGATGTCGTGCTTCCAGGGCTCGATGATCTGGATCTCTTTGAGGAGGTCATAGTTGGAAAACATGCCGGACGGCTTTTCAAACGACCGATCCTTGGCAGAAAAGATCGTTTTGATGGAGGCCTCGGAATTGCCGACGATCGCGTAAGCGACATCGAGTGGAATGATCGCCACCCCGCCACCAGCGATCACATCCACCACCTGCTTCGATTGCGCGACGACATCATCTTGTTTGAGCCGGATTTGATCCGCCATTCGTTCGTTCTCCCGGTATGACTAAAGTTATTCGGCGGCTTGGGCTTGGTTGCCGATCCGCGTGAGGTAGTCGATGGTTTCTTTTTCGCTGACGACATCGGCGTATTTCGCGTTCATGTCGAACAGGTTGGCCTCGTGCGGGCGTTCGTCACGATCGCCGCAGGCTTCGGCCACAACCATAGGGCGGAACCCGTAGGACACCGTATCGATGCAGGTGGCGCGGATGCAGCCACTGGTGGTGAGCCCGGTGAGGATCAAGGTGTCGATCCCGGCCGCCGTCAGCGTCGAGGACAGCGTGGTACCGAAAAAAGCGCTGGGATACTGCTTGGAAATCACCAGCTCGTCTTCGTTGGGCTCGAGCCCATTGGGCCAGGCACCCATCGGGCCGCCCTGCTCCATGCTGTGCAGCGTCGGGACCTTTTTGATGAACCTGCCACCGTTGACCCCGCCCTTGGTGTAGACGACGTTGGAGTAGATCACCGGGACCCGCGAGCGCCGCGCGGCATCGCGGATGCGGATACCGGAAGCCAACGCATCGT
>CALJDF010000208.1 GCA_938023835.1 uncultured Alphaproteobacteria bacterium | reverse complement strand
CGTCCAAGCCGATGCGCCAATTTGGTAATCAGGTCGTCGGCCCGGCGGTCGAAAGCGCGATGGGGATTGCGCCGCACAACGCCGAGGACGGCGTCCAGCGCCAACGCCGCCAGCAACAAAAAGAACGGCTCCGGACCCGTTCCGATCGCAAGCCACGTGAATTCCGGCGTAATGTTGGCGCCCGTCATCGTCCGAGGATGGGGTGCCCTGAGAGGTGCGTCAACGCATGGACAACCCAACGCCGACCCCGAGACAAACCGCGCTGTTGCGCGGCGGGTCGATTCTGTTCGCCGGGACCGTTGCGGTGGTACTGGCGCGCGACCCGGCTCTCGCCGGAAGCCACGGCACGATGACCCAACGTGCCGCGGGCGCGGCGATGATCCTGGGCGCGATAGCCTGTTTGGTTCACGGACTGGGCCTGCGCGGGACGCGCCCGCCGGTGCGGGTTCTGACCCATCCCGGCGTGGCCTGGCCGCTGGTACTGGTGGGCCTTGCCGTATCGGGGATCGTGTGACGCGACAACGGGTCGCAGCGCTTCACGCCGCAGAGATTTGCACGGACGTGTTGGTTTTGGTGCACTAGCGCGATGTCAGACGAACCTCAAACACGCTCGGGTCGCGGGCCGATCTTGATTCTTGCCGCCATCGTGGCGGTGGTGGTCGGATTGGGTCTTGGTTTCCTAATCCCGGTGAGCAAGCCGGATCCTGAGGTGAGCCAGTCGATCATCGGCGGCCCGTTCGAGATGGTGAACCACCTCGGTGAAACGGTCACCCAAGAGACCTTCAAAGGCCGGCATATGCTGGTCTATTTCGGCTACACGTTTTGCCCCGATGTCTGCCCCACCGAGTTGCAGTCCATGACCGTGGCGCTGAACGACATGGGCAAAAAGGCCGACGCGATTACGCCGGTCTTCGTGACCATCGATCCGGCACGCGACGATGTCGCGGCGGTGCGCGACTACATCGGCTTTTTTCACCCTCGCTTGGTTGGCCTGACGGGCACCCCGGCGCAGGTGAAAACCATCACCGATGCCTTTGGTGTGTTTTACGCCCGGGCGCGCGATACCGGCGAGACCAGCGACTATCTGATGGATCATTCATCGCTGATTTTTCTGATGGACGAGGAGGGGCGTTACGTCACCCATATTCGCACCGGCACGAGCCCCGAAGTGATGGCCCGCCAACTGAGCGACGCGCTGTAGGGCGGTTTCCAACGCTAGCTTTTTTGGGTTAAAGTCAATGCCTTACCGCCCCTATGGGGGTGGCCCCGGGTTACGATCAGGAAATTAGTGCTTTATTCGGTTCACGAGTTTCAACGCGCGGCGACGGCCTCGGTCCGCGGCGCCATGCAGGCCGGGCAAATCGCCCTGCGCCATCCACTCAATCCCCTCGCCCATACCGATTTCGGTCGCCACACCGCGGCGGCCTGCGAGCTGATCGATTACACGACCCGGCGCCGTAGCAAACCGGCCTTTGGGCTCGAGACGGTCGATGCCGGGGCAGGCCCGGTACCGATCCGCGAGGTTTCGGTGCTGAACGAGCCGTTCTGCCGCTTGTTGCATTTCGAGCGCGAAGGCTGCGAGGCACTGCCGCGGGTTATGGTCGTGGCACCGATGTCGGGGCACTTTGCCACGCTGTTGCGCGGCACGGTCGAGGCCTTGCTGCCCGAGCACGATGTCTACATTTCCGATTGGACCGATGCGCGCGACGTGCCGGTCGCGCGCGGGCGCTTCGACCTGGACTGCTACATCGATTACATCATGGCCTTTTTGCAGCACCTTGGGCCCGGCACCCATGTGATGGCGGTATGCCAGCCGTCGGTCCCGGTGCTGGCGGCAGCCGCGTTGATGGCCGAGGACGACGATCCGGCACGCCCCAAGTCGATGATCTTGATGGGTGGCCCCATCGATACGCGCATCAATCCGACCGCGCCCAACGATCTGGCGCAGAGCCAAACGCTGCAATGGTTCGAGCGCAACGTGATCACCTCGGTGCCGGTGAGCTATCCGGGATTTTTGCGCCGCGTCTATCCGGGCTTCCTGCAGTTGACTGGGTTCATGACCATGAACCTGGAGCGCCACATGACGGCGCACCAGCGTCTGTATGAGCACTTGGTGGAGGGTGACGGCGATAGCGTCGCCGCGCACCAAAAGTTCTACGACGAATATCTCACCGTGATGGACCTGCCGGCCGAGTATTATTTGCAAACCATCAAAACCGTATTTCAGGACCATGCCTTGCCCGAGGGGACCTTTACGTGGCGCAACCGCAAGGTCGACCCCGGGGCGATTATCGATATCGGGTTGATGACGGTGGAAGGTGAGCTCGACGACATCTCGGGCGTGGGTCAGACGCAAGCCGCGCACGATCTGTGCTGCAATCTGCCGAAAGCGAAGAAGCGGCACCATCATCAGGCCGCGACGGGGCATTACGGAATTTTCAACGGTCGCCGCTGGCGCAACGAAATACTGCCGCGGGTCCACGAGGCGGTTCTTGCCAACGACTGACCCGCGCCGCGCCGCGGCATCGGAAAACATCCCATTTTGGGAACGTAAGACATTGGCCGAGATGACAGCGGCCGAATGGGAATCGCTGTGCGACGGCTGCGGCAAATGCTGTTTGTTGAAGCTGCAAGACGTCGACACCAACGTCGTGGACTACACCAACGTGGCCTGTCGGCTGTTGGATGACGAAACCTGTCGCTGCGAACGCTACGAAGAACGACAACGCTTTGTGCCCGACTGCGTGGTGCTGTCGGCCGGCAATGTCGGGCGATTGTCGTGGATGCCGTCGACCTGCGCCTATCGACTCGTGGCCGAAGAACGCCCGCTGCCGGACTGGCATTATCTTGTGTCGGGGAACCGTGAGACGGTGCACTTGGCCGGACAATCGGTCCGCGGGCGCACGGTGGCCGAGGTCGATGCGCCGAACCTGGAACACCACATCGCGACATGGCCCCGGTGACGCGCGCGCCGATGCAAGCCAACACCATTGAACTCGACGGCCAACTTGTGCCGCTTGAGGTTCAGATCAACGGCCGCGCGCGCAACATCAGCGTGCGCGTGGATGAGCGCACGGGCGGAGTTGAACTGGTCCTCCCCCGCTTTGTCGCTAAGGCCGAGGGCCTCGCCTTCGTGCGCGAAAAGACCCACTGGATTTTGCGCCAGCTACGCGAGCTACCGCCCCACGTGCCGTTTGAAGACGGCGCGGTGATTCCCTATTTGGGCGACGATCACCTCATCGCCCATCGGCCCGAAGAACGCGGCGCGGTGTGGCTGGAACCTGCCACGCGCACCATCAATGTCGCCGGCGAGGCGCCCCATGTGGCGCGCCGGGTGACGGACTGGCTCAAAAAGCAAGCGCGCATAGAAATCAGCGAACGTGCCCATGCCACCGCCGCCGCGCTGGATAAGCGCATTCACAAGATCCAAATTCGCGATACGCGCAGCCGCTGGGGCAGCTGTTCGGAAGAAGCCAAGTTGTCGTTCTCGTGGCGTCTGATGTTGGCACCCAAGGACGTGTTGACCTACGTGGTGGCCCACGAAGTGGCGCACTTGGTCGAGCTGAACCATTCCAACCGGTTCTGGCGGCTGGTCGACCGGCTGTGCCCCAACAACGAGCCCGCCAAGTATTGGCTGAAACGGCACGGCGCGTCGCTGCATCGGTTCGGCTAGACCGCCGGTTTGCGTGGGCTCGCCACGCGGCCTAACGTTGCCCTGCTCCGCCCCTCGCCGCTAAGGCATCATGTTCACGAAACCCGGTTCTTTGACCTTTGTCCTGTTCGCAGGCGGCCTGTTCGCGTTTGGCCCGCTGTCGACGGATATGTACATCCCGGCGCTACCAACCCTGGCGCAAACGCTCGACACCACGGTGCCCGCAGTCCAGCTGACGCTGAGCGTCTATCTGTTGGGCTTTGCCATGGCCCAGTTGTTTTACGGGCCGTTTGCCGATCGCTATGGCCGTAAGCCCGCGATCCTGACCGGAATCGGGCTTTACATTATCGGTAGCGCGATATGCATGACCGCAGGGTCAGTGGAAGTG
>CALJDF010000207.1 GCA_938023835.1 uncultured Alphaproteobacteria bacterium | reverse complement strand
TCGGCGTTCACGTTGATCGCGGGGATGATGAAACCCAGTCGATGGTGCTTTTTGGTCATAGAAAAACCGGCCAGAACAAGTCTGGCCGGTTTCTATTCTTGGTCAAGTCGTTCGTCGGTTAGCTACCGGACGTCATCGCCTTGATCTTGTTGACGTCATCGAGGCTGATGGCGTTCATTTCCTTGAACTTCCCGCCGACATACTGCTGGGCGGAGAAGGCCGCGGAAACGTCGCCATTCGAATCGAAGACGATCGGGCCGGTGACACCGACATAGGCGATGTCCTTGCCCTCTTGCAGCAGCCTGATCGCCTTTTCGAAGCCCGCAACGCCGGCGTGGACGACTTCGCCCTCGGGGCCGGTGATTTCACGGACCAGTTTGGCGAGGTTCGCACCGGATGCCTTCATCCCTTTAATGTCTGCGGCAACGGTGGCCAACGCAAGGAGGGCGCCCGCATCGTAGCCGGAGGTACGGCCGGGGCCGCCATCAATGGGAATGTCGCAGCAGGCTTGCGAGTCGGCATTCACCGTGGCGAACGACGGCGTGTCGGGCGAGGCCGGGCTGATAAACCAACCCTGCTTGAGTGCGTCCTCACCAACGGTCTCCACGAAAGCCGGATCGTTCATGCCCTGCGAGAAGATGAGTCCCGGTGCGCCGCCGAAACGGATCCAGTCACGAAGCTGCTTGGAACCGTCTTGCGGCTGGCTCAGCATATAGAGTGCGTCGGGATTGCCCTCCATCACCTTATTGACTTCCGAACGGTAGGACGGCTGGTCGGGGTTAAACGGCACGACGTTGCCGATGTCACCGCCGAGCGCCTTAAAGGCGCGAATGAACTCGGCCTGGTTGTTTTTGCCCCAGTCGTTGTTCAGGTGAATGATTGCGACTTTCCGGAACCCGGCGTCATGCGCCATTTTCGCGGTTGCGACCGCCTGCAAGGAGTCGGCCGGCAGCGTACGGAAGAATAGGCCCTTTGTTTTGCCTTCGCGCGCCATGTTGGTGAACGTGGTCGACGTCGATGCGGTTGCAATAACAACGGCGCCCTTTTGGACAGTGACCGAGGTCAGCAAGGGGCCGGTGATGCCCGATGAGATTGGTCCGACGATCGCTTGGACACCTTCGATGTCGATCAGTTTCTGTGCGGCATCGACGGCAACGGTCGGCTGGGTTTGCGAATCGCGTACTTCGTATTTCAGTGCGCAACCGACGCCCACGTTGGCACGGGCTTCGTTGACCTGCGTAACGGCGAGTTCGGCGACGCGAGAAATAGGTACACCAAAGGTGCCATAAGCACCTGTCAGCGAGAGAACCGAGCCAATTGTGTGGTCACAGCCCTGCGCTTGAGCTGTTGTCGGGGTAAACGATGCCGCCGCGAGAACGGCGCCCGCCACAGCAAGTGGCGCAAGTAGTGTTCTGGTTTTCATGAATTGACCTCCCTGTAGAGTAAAGCGGCGATTGTAAGTTGCTCTTAATCCACCATAATACCGCCTGCGTCGATAGGGAGTCACGGCGCAATTGGGAGGGTAGGGTCATCAAGCCACGGCAAGGGACTAATCCGTGCTGAGCATCGTCGATCTGGTGAAGGATTTCGGCGGCTTAAGGGCTGTTGACGGCGTCTCGTTCGAGGTTGGCCAGGGCACGATCACGGGTCTTATTGGGCCGAACGGCGCCGGCAAGACGACGACGTTCAATATGGTGGCCGGCGCTTTCCCGCCGAGCGGCGGGTCGATTCGGTTCGACGGTACCGACATTACGAGTTGGTCGGCCCATCAGACCTTTCGCGAGGGTCTGGTGCGGACGTTCCAGATTCCGCGTCCGTTTAGTCGTATGACCGTCCTCGAAAACTTGATGATGGTGCCCCAGGGCCAGATCGGCGAACGTTTTTGGAACACGTGGTTCCGGATCGGTGCGATCCGCGCCGAGGAACGAAGGCTTCGCGACAAAGCCGTCGAAATCCTCGACTTCCTCGGGCTTACCCGCTTGGGCGAGGAAGCCGCTGGCAATCTCTCGGGTGGGCAAATGAAATTGCTCGAACTCGGTCGCGCGCTGATGTCGGACCCAAAAATGATATTGCTCGACGAACCGGGGGCTGGGATTAACCCGACGCTTCTCGGCGAGATCGTCGACCGCATTGCGGAACTCAACAAACGCGGCATCACCTTTCTCATCATCGAACACAACATGGATATGGTGATGACCCTGTGCCATCCGATTATCGTCATGGCCAGTGGCAAGCTCTTGATGGAGGGCAGTGCCGACGAGGTGCAGACCGACTCGCGCGTTTTGGAAGCATTTCTTGGCGGCGCGGTCGACGACGACGCGGAGGCGACCGTTGGTTGAACCGATGCTCGCGGTCCGCGATGTCGAGGCGGGATACAATCCGTCTCTCCCGATCTTGCACGGCATTTCGTTGGACGTGTTCGAAGGGGAGATCGTCACGGTTCTGGGGCCCAACGGTGCGGGTAAGTCGACCTTGATCAAGGCAATCGCCGGTTTGCTGTCGATTTCCCGCGGATCGGTGACGATTGGCGGGCGCGATATCACGGGCGTTGAAACACACCAACTCATCCGTGAGCGTGTCGCCTATGTCCCGCAGACCGAGAACGTCTTTGCAAAACTTTCAGTCGAGGAGAATCTTGCGTTAGGTGCGCTACATAATCCCGATCAGTTCGCCGAGCAGCGTCGCCGCGTGCTGGACCTCTTCCCGGACTTGGAGCGACTTGGTCATCTTGCAGCCGGCAAGCTCTCGGGTGGGCAGCGCCAGATGGTGGCCGTCGGACGCGCGTTGATGGCCGATCCGACGCTGTTGATGCTGGACGAACCCTCGGCGGGCCTGTCACCAAAGCTGGCCCAGGTCGTTTTCTCGCAGCTGATCCGGGTCAAACAGGTTGGGGTGACCATCCTGATGGTGGAGCAAAACGCGCGCGCCGCGCTCAAGATATCCGACCGCGGATATGTCCTCGCAGAGGGACAGGAGAAAGTGCAGGGCGACGCGCGGTCGTTGCTCGATAACCCGGAAGTCGGCGAGTTGTACCTCGGCGCCAATTCGAGGCTCGCTCGCTCATGATGCAATTCGTCGCCGATGGGATCGTCAGTGCCGCGCTTATCGCCTTGGGCGCCATTGGCATCAGCATGACCTACAACATTCTGCGCTTTGCGAATTTTGCGCAGGGCGAGATTCTGACAATCGGCGCGTATTTCACCCTGCTGCTGGTCAGCCTCATAGGGGCGGGGATCGGAACGTTGGGTCCGGTCGCGTTCGGTTGGCCCTTGCTGGTGTCGATTGTCTTTGCAATGGCCGCCACCAGTGTGGTGGTTCTCGTCGTTGACTGGCTGTTGTTTCGGCCTTTGCGCAATCGCAAGGCCGCGCGCATCACGCTCATTATGGCGGCGTTCGGTTTGTCGCTCATGGGGCGCAATCTCGTCACCCTGATCGCTGGTGGCGAGCCGCAGTATTACGCGTTCTTCATCCCGAAGGCGATCGAGATCCTACCGGGCGTGCGACTGGTGCCGGACGATTTTGCAATCATCGGGATTGCGATCATCGCGTTTGCGGCGCTGTTCTTGTTCATGAACCGCACTTCAATGGGACGTCAGATGCGCGCTGTATCTGAGAATCCGACTCTGGCGCGGATCAATGGCATCGACGTGCGTGCGGTCATTCGTTGGACTTGGATTATCGGCGCATCGCTTGCGACGGTCGCAGGAGCCTTGTTGGCCCATAACACGCAGCTTCGGCCCGAAATGGGTTTCGACATGCTGTTGCCGATGTTTGCCGCGTTGATCCTTGGCGGCGCAAGTAATCTCTACGGCACGATTCTCGGCGCGCTCGTCATCGGCTTGACCGAAGCCATTGCAGTTTCGTTGGGTCTTGCGGGCTACCGCGCGGCAATCACCTTCATGGTGATGCTCATCGTTCTGTTGTTTCGTCCGCAAGGGCTGCTCGGGGAGAAAGAGTGATGGAAGCCTATCTCTCGACCATCATCTTCTTTCTGATTTTTGCGTCCTTCTATTCGCTGACGACGCTGGGGCTCAATCTTCAGTGGGGCTTCACCGGGCTTTTCAATGTGGGCATCGTGGGCTTCTACGCGATCGGCGCCTACACCTCGGCTATCCTGACGGGGCCACCCTATCCTGACACGCTGATCGGCGGATTGGGGTTGTGGTTTCCCATAGGGTTCATCGGCGCGATGGTGACATCGGGTATCGCCGCGCTCATCGTCGGCTTTATCACGCTGCGTTTACGCGAGGATTTCCTGGCGATCTCCACATTTGGGATCGGTCTATCGATCCAGCTGGTGGCGCTCAACTTCGAATCGCTCACTCGTGGCCCCAACGGGATGTACTCGTTGCCGCGCCCCTTGTCGGGCATCTCCGAGTCGAACCTCGTGGACAACATTCTCTACCTAATCCTATGTCTTGCGATTATCGGCGCGGTCTATTGGGCATTTGAACGCATGGTGCGCTCCCCTTGGGGGCGTGTCCTGAGGGCGATCCGGGAAGACGAAACGGCATCCGCTGCCCTTGGCAAAAACGTCTTTGCGATCCGTCTGCAGTCCTTTGTGGTGGGGTCGGCAGTGATGGGCCTTGCCGGCGCCATGCAAGGGAATTTCATCGGGTTTATTAGCCCGCAGGATTTCTTGCCGATCTTCACCTTCCAGGTCTTCGTGATGCTGATCGTGGGCGGCAGTGGCAACAATATGGGCGCGTTGCTTGGCGGCCTCGTTGTCTGGGGCTTGTGGTCGTTTAGCGAGCAAGTGATCGGCGCCGTCTTGCCGGCAACGTTCAATACAGAAGCCGGTGCGGTCCGGATCGTTTTGATCGGTCTAATTCTCGCGCTGGCACTTCTATATCGGCCGGAAGGCATTCTTCGCGAAAAGCGTATCGTTTCCCGTGAGGCCCGCCTTTCGTGAGCGATGTTACCGCCGCGTGCGTCAACGAAATCCACCGGTTGCACGAAGCGATTGCGGGCTGGACGACCGGAACGCTCCCCAACACCGAAGAGGCGTTTTCTATGTTTGCGGACTCGTTTGCGCCGACCTTCGTGATCATCAATCCGAACGGCAAGGCGGAAACAGCAGCCGATGTCGTGCCGCGGTTTCGCGATCGGCACGGGGAACGATCGCGCGACTTTTCGATTCAGATCACGAACGAAGATGTGCGCGATATCTCGAACAATCGTGCCTTGGTCGTCTATCAAGAACACTGGCTGCACCGAAAGGTGGAGCAATCTGTGATCCTCTCGACGGCACTAATGCAGGTTGATTCTAGTAGGCCAGGCGGTTTCGTATGGCTGCACCTCCACGAAACCTGGATGCGGCCGCCGACCTAAATCGATTTGCGTTTGTTGAATTTCGGATCGCGCCAAGTCCCGTTCTCCAGGACATCGCGAAACCGCGCGATGGCATCCCAAATATCGACATAGCGCGTGGTGAGCGGGCTCACGCCAAAGCGAATCGAGTCGGGCGTTCTAAACGAACAAATCACATCGGCCTCGGCGAGGGCCTCGACCAGCGCATTGCCGCCGGTGTGGCGCAACGCGATGTGCCCACCGCGCGCGGCATAGTCGCGCGGAGAGGCGACGCCGACGTCAAACGCGGCGAGTTCCTGATCGCAAAGGTCGCGGACCAGATTGGACAAGCCTTGGTGCTTTTTACCGGCG
>CALJDF010000206.1 GCA_938023835.1 uncultured Alphaproteobacteria bacterium | reverse complement strand
GTCGAGGTCGCTCGGCTGAAATACGAGATGAGGAAACGCCGCGGCAAAGAAGGTCGTGTGCTGCCCGCTGCCGCTCGCGACCTCAAGCACAAGCCCCTCACCCTGCGCCGGAAGGTACTTTTCAAGGACCGACAGGATGGGTTCACGGTTTCGGAGGCTGTGGGGCGAGTGTTGCCTGAGATCGTCACTCATCGGGTCGGAGAAACCTCTCACGTGGGTCGTTGACCCCTGCTGGGTCGCCGATACTAGTCGAGTTCATGCGCCTGCGGAACGGTGAGCCCGTGACCGGCGGGCATCGATCCCATATTCTCCCGCGCACCGCGCACCGCGCCCCACTCTGGGGGCCACCGGTCGCAGCAAGCTCCGAAAGATCACCTTGGCGTCACCAGTCCTTACTCTTCGCAATCTATCCGTTTCGTTCGGCGGCGCGCCCTTGCTTGCAGGTGCAGAATTGTTCGTGCACCCGGGCGACCGGTTGGGCCTTGTTGGGCGAAACGGCTCGGGCAAGTCGACGTTGCTCAAGATCGCGGCCGGACTGGTCGAGCCCGATGACGGCGAGCGCATTGTGCAGTACGGCAAGACGGTCTGCTATTTGCCGCAGGAGCCCGACCTCAGCCAATTCGCCACATCGCTTGATGCGGCAATCAGTGGTATTGGTACAACCGGCGATCCCCATCGCGCCGAGCATTATCTCGAACGCCTGGGGCTCACGGGGAGAGAACTACCGGCCGCCCTGTCCGGGGGCGAGCTACGCCGCTGCGCCATCGCCCAAGCACTCACGCCGCAGCCCGACATTCTGTTGCTGGATGAACCGACAAATCATCTGGATTTGCCTGCAATCGAGTGGCTTGAGGGCGAATTGGCCAAGATGCGCGCTGCCCTTGTCATCATCAGCCATGACCGACGTTTCCTCACCACATTGACACGGGCCACCGTATGGCTTGATCGCGGCCAACTTCGCCATCAGCAAAAAGGCTTCGCCGACTTCGAGGCCTGGCGCGACCAAGTGCTCGAGGACGAAGAAACCGCACGTCATAAACTGGACCGAAAGATCGTTGCCGAAGAGCATTGGGTTCGCTACGGCGTCACGGCGCGTCGCAAGCGCAACCAAAAACGCCTCCGTGACCTCAACGTGATGCGCCGTCATGTGCGCGAGCGCGTTGGCCCAACCGGCCAAGTCGCGATGAGCCAGAACACCGCTAACGCGTCGGGAAAACGGGTCGCGGAAGTGAAGGACGCCAGCAAACGATTCGCAGATCGTAGGATTGTCGATACGCTCACCATCGAAGTGCAACGCGGCGATCGTTTGGCCATCGTCGGTCCGAATGGCGCGGGCAAGACGACGATCCTTAGAATGCTCACCGGCGCCCTGAAGCCCGATGAGGGATCGATCCGGCTCGGCGTCAACATCCAACTTGTCACGCTCGATCAGCGTCGGGACCAGCTCGACACCACAACGCCCTTGCGCGATGTGCTCACCGGTGGGGGCAGCGACATCGTGGAGACCGGCCGCGGCGCCAAACATGTGGTCTCCTTCATGAAAGACTTCCTTTTTGACGCCAATCAGGCGGGCACGCCGGTTAACACGCTCTCCGGCGGCGAACGTGGCCGGCTCATGCTTGCCATCGCACTCGCCCGCCCCTCGAATCTTCTCGTTCTGGACGAACCGACCAACGATCTCGATCTCGAGACTCTGGATCTTTTGCAGGAGCTTCTCGCGGACTACGCAGGCACAGCGCTGGTCGTCAGTCATGACCGCGACTTCATCGATCGGGTCGCCACATCGGTTCTGGCGTTCGAAGGCGACGGGAAATGGGTCGAGTATGCCGGCGGCTACAGCGACATGATTGCGCAACGCGGTGCTGATGTGCCGGAAGCACGCCAGTCAGGCAAAGGCTCTGTGGCGCGGACGGGCAAGAAGCAAACGGCATCGTCCGAAATGGCGCCATCGCGGCGGGCACAAGGACGCCTCGGGTTCAAAGAAAAACACGCGCTCAAGACCTTGCCGGACCGGATGGCCGCCCTGGAGCGCGAGATCGCGACGCTCGACGAAACGCTTGCCGACCCTGATCTCTATATGCGCGACGCCGAGGCTTTCAACGCCGCCATTGCACGCCGGGATGCCGCGCACAAAGACCTCCATGCCGCCGAGGAGGAATGGCTCGCCCTCGAACTCCTGCGCGAAGAACTCGAAACTTAGACCTTCAACCAATCCGCCGCGCCGGCACCGGCGGCCCGACCTGTCGCGAAGCAAGCCGTCAGCAAATAGCCGCCCGTCCGGACCTCCCAGTCGAGCATTTCACCCGCGCAGAAGACCCCCGGCATGGCGTTCAGCATGTACCCATCGGTCACTGAAGCTCGGGTGACGCCGCCCGCGGAACTGCTGGCCTCGGCCAGCGGCCGGACCGCGACAAGCCTGAGCGGAAACGCCTTGATGAGTGCCGCCAGCCGGGTAGACCCGCGGGTCGAGCCTCACCAGCCTACAGCCCCGGCGCTGCGAGTATCCTCTGTCATCGATCGCCTAGCT
>CALJDF010000205.1 GCA_938023835.1 uncultured Alphaproteobacteria bacterium | reverse complement strand
ATCTCCCCGAACACGATGTCTTGGCTACCGATAATGGCGACCGAGTCGGCCAACATGTGCCCCTCGCACATAAAATCGATTCCTTGAAGGTGGGCGTATCCCGGCGCGCGAATCTTGCAGCGGTAGGGCTGGTTGGACCCGTCAGCCACGAGATACACCCCGAACTCGCCTTTCGGCGCCTCAACGGCGGTATAGGTTTCGCCCGCGGGCACGTGGAATCCCTCGGTGTAGAGCTTGAAGTGATGGATGAGCGCTTCCATCGAGTTTTTCATTTGGCCGCGACTTGGCGGGACGTACTTGTTGTTCGGGGTCGAGACCGGCCCGTCTGGCATATCGGCGAGACACTGCTCAATGATTCGAACGCTTTGCCGCATTTCTTCGACACGGCAGAGGTACCGGTCATAACAGTCGCCGTTCTTCCCGACGGGGATGTCGAAATCGAGCGTTTCATAGCCATCATAGGGTTGCGCCTTGCGCAGGTCCCAGGCGACGGAGGATCCGCGGAGCATCACACCGGAGAAACCCCAATCCATGGCATCTTCGGCCGAAACGACACCGACATCGACGTTGCGCTGTTTGAAGATACGGTTTGCGGTCAGAAGGCCTTCGATGTCGTCGATGAGCTTGGGAAAGGTTTCGCAGAACTGGCCGATATCTTCGAGCAATCCGGCCGGCAAATCCTGATGAACGCCACCGACGCGGAAATACGCCGCATGCATCCGCGCACCGGAAACACGCTCGTAAAACTCCATCAGTTTCTCGCGCTCTTCGAAGGCCCAAAGCGTCGGGGTCATCGCACCGACATCCATCGCCTGCGTCGTCACATTGAGCAAATGGTTCAGGATGCGCGTGATCTCGCTGAAGAGAATGCGAATCTTTTTGCCGCGGGCGGGGACTTCGATATCCAGTAGCTTTTCAATGGCGAGAACGAAGGCATGCTCTTGGCACATCATCGACACGTAATCGAGCCGGTCGAAATAAGGGAGCGCTTGCAGGTAGGTCTTGTGTTCGATGAGCTTTTCGGTGCCGCGATGCAGCAAGCCGATGTGCGGATCGGCGCGCCGCACAACCTCGCCTTCCATTTCGAGCACCAAGCGCAACACGCCGTGGGCCGCCGGATGCTGCGGCCCGAAGTTGAGGGTGTAGCTGCTGATCATTTGCTCAGCCATCAATTGCCCTCCGCGGGTTCGCTTTTTTCATCGCCCGGGAGGACATAGTCGGTCCCTTCCCATGGGCTCAAGAAATCGAAACGACGGAATTCCTGCGTCAACTTGACCGGTTCGTAGACGACACGCTTCTCGTCTTCGTCGTAGCGCACTTCAACGAAGCCGGTCAGCGGGAAGTCCTTACGCAGCGGATGACCCTCGAAGCCATAATCCGTTAGGATTCTGCGTAAATCCGGGTGATCCGAGAACATCACGCCGTACATGTCCCACACTTCGCGTTCGAACCACCCCGCGGCGGAGTACACCGAACAGATGGAGGGAACGGGCGTTGACTCGTCGGCTTGGACCTTCACGCGAATGCGCTGATTGTGGGTCAGACTCAGAAGGTTGTAGACGACATCGAAACGACGCCCGCGTTCGGGGTAGTCGACCCCGCAGATGTCGATCAGAACCTTGAACTGGCACGCCGGGTCGTCTTTGAGGAAGGACGCAACTTTCTGAATGCCACTCGCCGTCGCATAGACCATCAACTCATGATGCGCTACGTCCGTACTCGTGACCTCGTCGGTCAGCGCGGAGGCGACGTATTCGCCCAGTTCTTTGAGTGCGTCGTCCATACTAACTGGTTACCAAGCCTACCGAGCGATCGTCGAGGTGCGGCGAATCTTCTTTTGCAGTTGCAGAATGCCGTAGACCAGCGCCTCTGCGGTAGGCGGACATCCGGGTACATAGACGTCGACCGGCACGATGCGGTCGCAGCCACGAACAACCGAATAAGAATAGTGGTAGTAACCGCCGCCGTTTGCGCAGCTCCCCATCGAGATGACATAGCGCGGTTCGGCCATTTGGTCGTAGACCTTGCGCAACGCCGGCGCCATTTTGTTGGTCAGCGTCCCAGCGACGATCATGAGGTCGGATTGCCGCGGACTGGCCCGAGGCATAACGCCGAATCGGTCAAGGTCATAGCGCGGCATGGAGGCATGCATCATTTCGACCGCACAGCATGCGAGCCCAAATGTCATCCACCACAGAGAACCTGTGCGCGCCCAGTTGACCACTTTGTCGACCTGGGTGACGACGAACCCCTTGTCAGCGAGTTCGTCCGAGACGTGATGAAAAAACGGGTCGTTCGCCAGAGCCGTTTCACCGACCGGCGGAGAAGCAGTTTCTACTCCCATTCCAGCGCCCCCTTCTTCCACTCATAAATGAAACCAACGGTCAGGATGCCGAGGAAGACGCACATCGACCAAAAACCAAAGACCCCGGTTTCGCCCAGCGTTACTGCCCACGGGAACAGGAAGGCGATCTCGAGGTCAAAAATGATGAAAAGGAGCGCGACAAGGTAGAAGCGGACATCGAACCGGCTTCGTGAGTCCTCGAACGGTTCAAAACCGCACTCATAGGTCGAGAGCTTTTCCGCATCCGGATGCTGCTCGACGGCGAAATACGAGGCGCCGATGAAAACGACGCCCAATACAACGACCAGCCCGATAAAGATCAGGATCGGCAGGTATTCTCGCAGGAGATCGTCCATCTGCCCTCGTGCGCTGCAAGGCTTCATTTGGCGCGCGGATTATAGGTAACGGGCCTCTTGGGCGAAACCCTGGGACCCGCCAAATGACCACCTTTCGAACGCCGCAAGACATACTACGAAAGGTAGGTCTCAACAACGACTTAGGGGCGCGAATTGATCACAATCAAAAGGTAAGTGGCGGGAGTGACGGGACTCGAACCCGCGGCCTCCGGCGTGACAGGCCGGCGCTCTAACCAACTGAGCTACACCCCCATTTGGAGGCCCGCTTCGTTTACTTTAGCCCCTATAGGGTGTCAAGGATTCGGCACCCTACCTAGGTCGATGGCCGCCGCCAAATGACGCGACTATTCTGAGTCCCCCGCCGAGTTTTTTGCGGCGGCGTGGTGAGGATCAGATGCGCGCCCTCGAAACTAATCTCGCGCACCTGGGTGCCACCCAGCCAATTCGGGTAGATGGTATGGGCAACCGTGTGGATGACGCGATCACCATCGAGTTCGAAGGGGCCGCCATAGGAATAATAGCTGTCCCATCCCGCGACCTTCTCCGCATCGCTGGCGGTGAGCGCTTCACCGGTCTCGAAATTCGGCCTGTTTCCGCGAAACAGCGCCGCACTCATGTACCCGTCGGTGGTGTACATGATGAACCCCTTGGCATCCTCGCCCATCGGATAGATCGTCCGACCGTCGTCATACGAGGTTTCCCAGCGAACCAATTCCCAGGTCCCTAAGAGCTGCTCGACTTTCACCATTATTCGCCTCCCGGACTAAAACACTTGCATATCCACACTGGGCGATCGGCCAACGCGCAGATGGTCGTAGATCAACGACAGAACGCTCACGCCAATGGCCACGGCGAGGTAGCCCAGCACATTGCCAACGAAGGCTCGAACGAAGATCGCCATAAAACTCGCCGAGTTGCCGAGGATCAGAAGCAATACTTGCTGCGCAAGACTGACCGCAACGGCTGTTGGGAACCAGGTTGCCGCGATTACGGCGAAAAGTCGCGCGGTCTGCCCGCGTGTCAGCGCCCAGCTTTGCGAGAAACTCAATCCGTGATCAACGGCTGCACTGGGCAGAACTTGCGAAAGGCGTCCGTAGACCGAGACAACGGCCGCCAGAACCAAAACGAGCAACACCGGCGCAAACGCCGCAAGGCTGGCGCCAAGGATCAAGATGACTGCAGCAACAATCGTTAACCCGATGGCATAGAGGAGAAACCGCGTGTGACGTGCGCGCCACGTGAGGACTTCGCCGATTGTCGGCTGATCCTTGGGCAACAGGTATTTGCGATGCCAAGCGATTGCGAAGGTTGTCCAAAAGAACGCGAACGGCACGATCAGGATGAGAAAGGGCAGAATGCCGCCCTCGACAGCCGCCTGGAGGCGCTCGGCATCCGTGGTGACGGCTTGCGGTTCATCGGGGAAAAGAATGAGCGCAACCACGGTGTTAAGGATGCTCAGCACCAGAATGGCCGGAAAGGCGAGCGTCAGGAACTCGTTGCGTTCGCGCCAGACGAACGTGACCGCGCTTACGATCGTTTC
>CALJDF010000204.1 GCA_938023835.1 uncultured Alphaproteobacteria bacterium | reverse complement strand
CGCAAGATCGACGAAAGCTTGTGCGACATCTTCCGCTTTGACCTCGCGGCCCAGCAAATTGCCGCTGCGGAGGTATTGCTCAGGGGTCAGCCCGCGCGCCTTGGCGCGGCTTTCCAACAGGCCGTCGGCGAAGATGCCTGTGTTGACCCGATCGGCATTGACCGCACCGGTGCGGATCCCGGCGCTGCCGTAATCCAAGGCGTATTGCCGCATCAAAAACAGCGTGGCGGCCTTGGGCAGACCGTAGGGCCCGAAATCCGGTCCCGGGTTCACCGCCTGCTTGGAGGTATTGAACAACAGGCAACCGCCCGTGCCTTGCGCCAGCATGATGCGGGTGGCTTCTTGGGCGATGCTTTGATGGGCAAAAAAGTTGAGCTCGAACGAGGCCCGCAGATCGGCATCACCGACCTCGCCGATCCGGCCCTGCCACGCCGATCCGGCATTGGAGACGACGATATCGACCCCGCCAAACGCGGCACACACCTGGGCAAAAGCGTTGGCGACCTGGTCTGGTACCGTGACGTCGCACCCAAAGCCCAGTGCCGCGCCGCCGATCTCGCCGGCCGTGCGGCGCGCGCCGGCATCATCTCGGTCTAGGACCGCCACTTCAGCACCCTCGGCGGCCAAAGCCCGCGCCGTCGCGGCGCCGATGCCCCCCGCACCGCCCGTCACCACGGCGACCTGGCGGGCCAACGACTTTTCTACGCCCTTGCCCAGCTTGGCCTGTTCCAGCGACCAATACTCAACGTCGAACAAGTCTGCTTCGGGTACAGGCTGAAAACACCCGATCGCTTCAGCATCGGTGACAACATCAATCATATTCTCGGTAATGTCGGCGGCAACTGCCGCATCCTTCGCCGACTTGCCCATCCCGAAGATCCCGACTCCCGGGACGAGTGCGACCCGCGGCATCGGGTCAAGTTCGGTCTTTGCCGGCCCCCGCTTGCTGTTGTGGCGGGCAAAATAGGCGTGGTAAGCGGCCACGAATTCGGACACGGCTTTGGTCGTGCCCACTTTGAAGTCATCGCCGTCAGCCGGTGCCGGCATCACCACCGGCCAGTTCTTGGTGCGAATGGTGTGGTCCGGGGTGACCACGCCCTGTTGCGAATAGCGCGCGACCTCTTCCCCATCGACGAAATTGCGGATCGCATCAGAAGTCCTGAAGGCCAGAACCTGACGCCGCCACAGGCCATCGTTGTCGTCCAAGCACTCGGCGACCGCACCGCGTACGATCGGTGCGACCTCTTCCACTGGAAGCGTCTTTTTCGGCAATCCGACCGATTTGAATGCGGTTTTCCCCGCAGCCGCGATACGGGCCTCGGCCAACGAGACAAGATCGATCATGCGGCTGTAGGCCTCTTCGGCGGTCTCGCCGAAACTAAAGATGCCATGCTTGAGCAGGATGAGCCCCTCAACCCCGGGGTTCGCGGCCTGGACCTCGGCGGCCAATTTGGCCAGACCGAAACCCGGCATGACATACGGGACCAGTGCTGCACGATCGCCATAGACATCGCCACAGACGGTTTCACCGTCGGGTTGGTCGGTCAGCGCCAGCACTGCCGTGGAATGCGTGTGATCGATGAATTTGTGCGGCAGGAAGGCATGCAACAGTGTCTCAACCGACGGGTTGGGCGCTGCCGGGTCGATGAGCGCCGCGCGCTGTATCGATACCATGTCTTCGTCGCTGAGCACCTCGAAAGCTTGGAGACGGCGTAGGATCTCCATACGCACCGCGGGTAGGCCGGCGGGCTCGATATGGCCCATGTCCCACCCCGACCCCTTGACGCACAGGACATCAGCCCCATCGCCGAGCTTGTCGGTGACGGTGGTCTTGACCGAGGTATTGCCGCCACCATGCAAGACCAGCCGTGGGTCGCTGCCCAGGAGGCGCGTTGTGTAGACCCGCAAAGCAATATCTTCGTTGATGCCTTGATCGGCATAGCGTGCGACGTAGTCGCGGGCTTCGGCGTTCTTCCAACGAGAGTCCATCGCGTGTCGGTTCCTTGAGGTCGGCGTTTGGTGGCTGGTCGTGGCGCTATGCGGTCAGGGTAACGCGCCTGAGCCTAAGCGCGTTCGGGGTAGAGCGCGAGCAGCCCCGCTTCGCTCGCGCCACAGGTTCCCCGGTCGGTGATGAGACCGGTGATCAGCCGTGCCGGCGTGACATCGAAGGCGTAATTGGCGGCAGGCGCGCCCTCCGGCCCGATCCGAACAGTTTGGATCGAGCCATCAGCAGCTTGTCCGGTCATCAAGGTAACTTCGTCCGCACCGCGTTGTTCGATCGGAATATCGCCGCCGGCCGACAATTCCCAATCGATGGTTGGCGACGGCAACGCGACGTAGAACGGCACCCCATTGTCCGATGCCGCAAGCGCCTTGAGGTAGGTGCCGATCTTGTTGGCCACATCACCATTGCGCGTGGTGCGGTCCGTCCCGGTGATACACAGATCGACCAATCCTGCTTGCATCAAATGTCCGCCGGTGTTATCGGCAATCAGCGTAAAGGGGACACCGTGTTTCTGGAGTTCCCAGGCGGTTAATGCCGCACCTTGGTTGCGCGGCCGCGTTTCGTCGACCCATACGTGGACGGGCACACCTTCATCATGGGCGACGTAAATCGCGGAAAGGGCTGTCCCCCAATCGACCGTCGCAAGCCAACCGGCATTGCAGTGGGTCAGGATATTGACCGGTTGGGTGCTGGAACCATTTTTTTTCTCGTGCCACAGCCGCACGATGTGCTCCGCGCCATGTTCACCGATGGCCCGATTGATACCGACATCCTCGTCGCAAATAGCCGCGGCCCGATGGTAGGCGGTATCGGCGCGCGTGGCGGGTGACAGGCCACCCAGAACGTCCCGCATGTTATCCAACGCACATCGTAGATTGACGGCAGTTGGCCGGGTGCCGCTGAGCCGGTCGTATGCGCTGTCGAGATTGGCGTCCGTGGCGTCTTCACGCATCGCGAGGGCCATGCCGTAGGCCGCCGTCGCGCCGATCAATGGTGCGCCGCGGACCTGCATATCGGTAATCGCCGTCGCCGCATCTTGAACGGTCTGCAGCGTCCGAACAGCAAACGTGTGCGGCAGTTGGGTTTGGTCAATGATCTCGACCGACCAGCCGTCGTCGGCCAGCCAGATAGAGCGATAGGGTTTACCGTCGATGTTCACCGCGTGACCAGACTAAGCCGCTCAATCGCCTTCGAATTCACAGAGGGTATGGAGCGCGAGGCCCTTGTCGCGAATACGCTTTGCGCCGCCGAGGTCGGGTAGGTCGACGATAAACGCGCAGGCGACGATGTCGCCACCGATCTCCTCGATCAGTTCGACGGACGCCATCGCGGTGCCGCCCGTAGCAATCAAGTCATCGACCAACAAGACCTTCTCCCCCTCTAAAATCGCATCGTGATGCACCTCGACACGATCGGTACCGTATTCCAACTGGTAGTCGCGACCCACTGTTGCATGCGGCAACTTGCCCTTTTTGCGAACCGGGACGAAGCCGGCTTCGAGTTTCTCGGCCACCGCGCCGCCGATGATGAAGCCCCGCGCCTCGATCGCGGCCACCTTGTCGATGCGCTGGTCGGCATAGGGCGCGACCAAACGCTCGATCGTGAGCCGAAAGCCGACAGGGTCCTGCAGGAGCGTTGTAATATCGCGGAACATGATGCCGGGTTTGGGATAATCCGGTATGGTCCGAATGCGGGATTTGATCGGCATGATTCAGCCCTCCCTAAGAACGCGGCCAGCCACCGCATCAAGCTTGGCCAGTCGCTCTTGGGATCGCGCTTCCGGCGCCGTAATCAGCGCGGTGTCCAACGAGCGGTCGCAGCCGTGCGGACAAGCAGTCGGTCGTGCCGCCGCGACAGTAGGCACCACGCCCTTGACAAGCGATCGCGCATGGTCGGCGTTTTGTGTTAGCACCTTGAGGATATCCGCCACCTCGACATCGTCGTGGTGGGGGTGCCAGCAATCGAAATCGGTAACCATCGCCACCGTCGCGTAACACATCTCCGCTTCGCGGGCGAGCTTGGCTTCGGGCATGTTGGTCATGCCAATCACATCGCAATTCCAAGTGCGATAAAGCTCCGATTCCGCGCGGGTAGAGAATTGCGGCCCTTCCATGCAAAGGTAGGTGCCATTGCGCACCACCTTGAGGCCGAGCGCCGTCGCGGCGCTATGCAGCGCGTCGCCAAGCCGCGGACAGACCGGGTCCGCCATGGTGACATGGGCGACCATGCCGGCGCCGAAAAAGCTCTTCTCGCGAGCGAACGTCCGGTCGATGAACTGGTCGACGATTACGAAAGTGCCTGGGTCATAGGCTTCGCGGAACGAGCCGACCGCCGACAGCGAGATAACGTCCGTGACCCCTGCC
>CALJDF010000203.1 GCA_938023835.1 uncultured Alphaproteobacteria bacterium | reverse complement strand
ATCGCCGCCTACGCTCTGCGCCCCGTTTCCCGCGGCCCGCAATCTACCACGGCGCTTCGGCAATCCGTAGGCGGGCCGCCATGACAAGGTCGCGGGTGGATTGGCGACAAGGACCCGGCCGCGCCGCGTCGCGAAGCGAGGTGAACCAGTGGTCCGGCGGTTCTCGGCCTGCCGAACGATGCCAGGTGAGCGACCGAAGAAATGCTTCGGCCGCACCGTCTAACCTGGCCGGTACCGCATAGCCATTCAGACCAGCCCAAATGCCCGACCAGCACCGCGCCACGCTCCAGGGATTGTATCCGCCACCGCCCACAATCAGCGTTCGCGAAATGAGCCCGCCGATCTTGGCCACAAAATCCCAAATCGCGTTGTTGGAAAGATCGAGCTTAGACAACGGGTCTTCCGACAACGCATCAGCACCGGTCTGAAGAAACAGGACTTGCGGTTGGAATGCCTCCACCACGGGGCGGACGACCTCATCGCACAGCAAGGCCATTTCGGTATCGTTAAACCCGGGCTCGACCGGCAGGTTGATTGCAGAACCATCGGCTGTGTCGTGCGCGGGACCTGTGTTGGGCCAACGCCCCGCCTCATGAATCGACAAAGTGAGCACCCTGGGATCACCGTGAAATGCGTCCTGAACACCGTCGCAGTGATGGGCGTCGATATCGACATAAAGCACGCGATCGAAACCGTTTTTCAAAAACGCCAACAGGCCGACGACCGGATCGTTGAGATAACAAAACCCGCTCGCATGTCCGGGCCGACCATGATGCGTCCCCCCCGCTGGGCTGTAGACCACTCCCTCGCCCGCGCTCAACATGTCAACCGCCATCAGGGTCGCGCCACAAGCGGTCGCGGGACGGCTAAATATCTCGCCAAAGATCGGGTTGCCGTTGAGGCCAATGTTGAAACGGCGGCGTTCATCGCGCGACAACGTGTGCCCCGCTTCCGCGCGCACCAGCGCGTCGATGTAGTCGGGACGATGAAACGTCAACAACTCCTCTCGCGTCGCCTGCCTGCTTTCGATGTAGACCTCGTCGTCCAACCAATCGAGCGCACGACACAAATCGATCACAGCGGACACCCGCGGAATGGCAAGCGGATGTTTGTCGCCGTAGCGGGAGCGGCGATAGATATCGCTGCCGATGAACGTTGGCGAAGCCGTCATCCGTGATCGATTCCTGCGAGCTGGTTAAGCAAGTCGCTCACCGGCTCGGATCGGCACCGCCAAGGTGTTTTCCGGCGATGGCAGCGGACACGTCCAGCGCGGCGAATACGAACAGGACGGCTGATAGGCAAAATTGAAGTCAACCACCAACTTGTCGTCCACGCGACCAAGGTCGGCGCCCTTGATCGTATCCAAGACGTAGCGACCGCCACCGTAGGTTTCTCCGCCGTTCGTCGTGTCGGCAAAGGGCAGGAACAGCCCGCCGCCATAGCCGTCGATCCAATACAGGGTGAGTTCGCTTCCCAGCGTATCCGCAAGGCCGAGCGTGCGGGCAAAGGGACGGAGTTGAAGAACGCCCTCCTCACCCACCGGCACATCCAACGAGTGCTCGGTAACGGGCTCTTGAAGTCCCACAAGATGGCGCAGAGCGATGTCATAGGGATAGGTGTGGAACGTCCAGGTATCTCGGTGTGGCTCGTCGAGCAGCGGTGACTGGGGGTGACGACGAAACAAGGCTTCTCGACCGGCCCTCCAAATAGCCTGCGCGGCGGCTGAGTCCTTGGTGGCACGAACGTCCGCGTAGAGCGCGAACACCGCACGCCGCCAATCAGCGATATCGATCTCCGGGGGTGTCATTCGCGCCTTTTGTACCCTTATGATTCATGCCATAACGCGGCAACGACGAAACGCTTTCAGGGAGGGGACCATGCCAACACCGGATGAGGTGCGCAAAGCACTTGAGGTTATTTTTGCAGCCGATTCAGAGATTTACCAGCAACGCGGATTTCAACGTCGAATCGGTTACGGCAAGCGTCCTGCGCTGATCCATATCGACCTTGCCAACGGCTGGACCCGACCCGGCAACCCGTTTTCCTGCGATGGCATGGATGTAATCATCCCGGCGGTGCAGCGCCTCAACAAGGCCGCGCGAAAAAAGCGCGTGCCTATCGTCTACACCACGACCGCCTACAACGTCACTGAAACCCAAAACACCGATATGGGTTTGTGGCACCTCAAGATCCCGGTCGAGGTCATGAACATTTCCAAGACCGAAGACGTCGCCATCGATGATCGCATTGCGCCCGAACCCGGCGACCAGGTGATCGTCAAGAAGCGCGCGAGCGGGTTTCACGGGACGTATCTCTCGAGTTTCTTGAAAGCAAACGGGATCGACACGGTCATCATCACCGGGGTCACGATGGCGGGCTGTGTCCGCCACACGACGGAGGATGCGATCGCCGAAGGCTTCCGCCCGATCGTTGTCCGCGAAGCCGTGGGCGACCGCGTGCCGGGCGTAGTGGAATGGAACCTGTTCGACATCGATTCCAAATTCGGTGACGTCGAGGGCGTTGACGACGTCGTGGCCTACCTCGAAGGAATTGAACCCTACCCCATCCCCAATTCTTGAGGCGAGCAAACGCGATGACAGTCACGATCTACCACAACCCACGATGCAGCAAATCGCGCCAAACCTTGGCGCTTCTTGAGGCGAAGGGCATCGAGCCAAAGGTCGTCGAATACCTCAAGGCCCCACCCAGCGCCACTGAACTCGACGCCATTCTCGCCAAGCTCGGCAAAGAACCGCGCGAGCTGATGCGCAAGAAAGAACCACCTTACGCAGCATTGGATTTGGCCGATGCAAGCAAATCCCGTGCGGCCCTTATCAAAGCGATGGTCGAAAACCCGGTGTTAATCGAGCGTCCGATCGTCCTTGCCAACGATAAGGCAGCCATTGGGCGCCCACCCGAGGACGTACTCGCCATTCTCTAGCCGTGTAGACCGCGTTCCGATGCCTCGGTAGGGTTACGCCTTCGTCGGGTCAGGCCCCCGGGTCGTTGGAGGATAAACGTGCCACCGCTTCTTGAAGTCGATCGCTTGCGCGTGGAGTTTCCCACGCGGCGCGGCATCTTGACCGCCGTGGACGACGTGTCGTTTTCGATTGGCGTCGGTGAGATTCTTGGCGTCGTCGGCGAGTCCGGCGCCGGCAAATCCATGACGGGCTATGCGATTATTGGCCTCTTGGAACCGCCAGGACGTATCGCCGGCGGCACGATCAAACTGGCCGGCGAGCGAATCGACCATTTGTCGACAGAGGCCCTGCGCCGTGTCCGCGGCTGCCAAATCGGCGCGATCTTCCAAGACCCGCTTACCAGCCTGAACCCACTTCTGCGAATCAGCGATCAAATCGTTGAGACCATCCGCACCCACCTTGATCTCACCGAGAAACAGGCGCGCGATCGTGCACTGGAACTTCTCAACGAAGTCGGCATCCCGGCCGCGAAGGAACGGATGGATCAGTACCCCCACCAGTTCTCCGGTGGCATGCGCCAGAGGATCGTGATCGCCTTGGCGCTGTGTGCGGGACCCAAGTTGATCGTCGCCGACGAACCGACGACGGCACTTGATGTTTCGATCCAGGCGCAAATCATCAGGTTGCTGAAACGACTGTGCCGCGATCACGGGACGTCGGTCATGCTGATCACCCACGACATGGGCGTGATCGCCGAAACCGCCGATCGCGTTGCCGTCATGTATGCCGGGCGCATCGCCGAAATTGGGCCAGTTCGCGACGTTATCAGGAACGCGCGTCACCCCTACACGCGCGGCTTGATGGCTTCGATCCCGTCCATCAGAGCGCGGCACGAAGAACTGGCGCAGATTCCCGGCACCATGCCGCGGCTGTCGGAAATCCCGCCGGGCTGCGCGTTTAGCGCGCGGTGCGGCGAAACGATGGAGCGCTGCCGTCGCGATCGGCCGGAACTTGTTGCGGACGGCGCCACGTCAACGGCCTGCTGGCTCTATGCCACATCGGAAGCCGAGCCTGTCCATGGATGACCAACTTGCCACTGGCAACGACGCCCTCGTCGAAGCGCGCGACCTATCGCGCTATTTCGATGTCTCGGCGCCCTTCCTTAATCGCATTTCAGAAGGGAAACCCCGTCAGGTCGTACGTGCCGTCGATGGCGTCAGCTTTGCGATCAAGAAAGGGACGACGTTTTCTCTAGTGGGCGAGTCCGGTTGCGGCAAATCCACG
>CALJDF010000202.1 GCA_938023835.1 uncultured Alphaproteobacteria bacterium | reverse complement strand
GGGGTCCTGGCCGCCGTCGCGCTCCTTCTGATCATTTGGGTGGGTCGCAGCCGCGTCACCCAATAGTCTGCTGCGCAGCTATTAGCGGAACATGGCATAATGCCCTGATGTGGCGTCCTCAAGAACGCATCAAATGGAAACCCGATGTCGCGCGTTGGCCGAGCGCGGAGGAGGCAGCGGGGTCGACGTTGTTTTCGCCTGTGCGTTTCGGACCGGTCGAGGCCCGGCACCGCACCTGGGTGCCCGCCATGGTGCCATGGCGCGCGACCGATGCGGGCTTCGTGACCCCAGAGGTATTGGATTGGTACGGTCGCTTTGCGCGCGGCAAGCCTGGCGTGTTGGTGGTCGAGGCAACAGGTGTCCGCGACGTTCCCTCCGGGCCGCTTCTGCGCATCAACGATGATCGGTTTTTACCGGGTCTGAAGGATCTCGTCCGGACCGTTCGTGAGGCCAGCGAGGGCGACACCAAACTCTTTATCCAGATCATCGATTTCCTGGGCATTCGCCGGCGTCCCGACCCGGCAAAGTATTTCGCGCGGTTCCTTAAGATCACCGATCGCCATCGCCAGGCGCTCGAGATGCCCGATGCGACCGAGACAGGGATTCGCGAGCGGCTCGCCCCGCTCGATGACGACGCCCTGGCACGCACGTTGACACCGCGCGAACTGGAGGCCTTGCGGTACGGGTATCGCGAACGGGTCACCGACACCGATTTGCCGCAGATTGCCGATCTGCCCTCGACGTTGCCGCCGGCCTTTGCCGCGGCGGCGTGGCGCGCCCAAGAGGCCGGCTTCGATGGCGTCGAGTTGCACTACGCGCACGCCTACACCATGGCCTCGTTTCTGTCGGCGACAAACACAAGAGCCGACGGATACGGCGGCGCGCGAGAAAACCGGGCGCGGCTGCCGTTAGAGGTCTATAGAGCGGTCCGCGACGCGGTTGGCGCCGATTTCGCCGTTGGGGCACGGTTCCTGGCAGATGAATGTATCGCCGGCGGCAACACCGTCGAGGATGCCGCATGGTTCGGTCGTGCGTTCGCCGACGCCGGCATGGATTTCTTGTCGCTGTCGCGCGGCGGCAAGTTCGACGATGCCTTGCAGCCGTCGGTGGGGTGGGCGGCTTATCCCTATACCGGACCGTCCGGGTACGAATGTATGCCGCAATACATTTCCGACGAGCGCGGGCCGTTTGGCCGCAATGTCCACGCCGCAAAAACAATCCGTACCACGGTGCGCGATTCCGGGTACGATGCGCCAGTCATCGTTTCGGGTGGTATCCACGGGTTCGACCAGGCCCAGAGCATCCTCGAATCAGGAGCAGCCGATGTCGTGGCGTTGGCCCGTCAGTCTCTGGCCGACCCCGACTGGTTCGTGAAGGTTTTGTGTGGGGACGGGGGCTCGGTCCGGCTGTGCGAATACACCAATTACTGCGAAGCGCTGGACCAAAAACACAAACAGGTCACGTGCAAGCTCTGGGATCGCTTGGACTTGGACGAACCCGACATTCTAAAAAGCATCGACGGCAAACGCCGGCTTAGCGCCCCTTAGATATGGCGCGCCCGCGTTCTCTCTGCGCCTTGGATGACGGCCCTGGGGACGGGTGTATGATCGCTCCTTAGGGAGGATCATTGCATGACCACGGACATCGTTGCACAGGACGGGTCGCCCATGAGCGTCGCCGTGATCGGCGTCGCGGACATGGATCGCTCGTTGCATTTCTATCGCGACCTGACTGGGCTGACAACGGAGCCGTCGGTGACGTGGTCCGGATCGGATTTCGAGGCCTTTTGGCACCTGCCGGCGGGCGCGACAGGCGAGGCTGTGTTCTTGCACCATGGGCCCGACCCCGTGGGGCGCATTTTGTTGATCCAATTTGATGCCAACGAACGCAAGGTGGTGCGGGCCGCGAAACCGGCGCGCGCCTATGGCTTGATCAACCTGAATTTCTATACCGCCGACATCTTCGGCGAGACGGAAAAGTTCACGGAAGCGGGGTACGAGTTCTGGTCCGAACCGGTCGCACACGACTTTACCCCCGACGTCGGCACGCCGATCGAGGTGGTTTTCGAAGGGCCGGACGGCGTGCTCATCAACTGGGTCGAATTGGCGACCAAAGACCCGGCCACGCGGATCGGCAAAATGCGTGCCTACGTCGAGAGCTTTGGCAAGACCAAAACCGGCTTCACGCCCGTGGTAACCACGGCGTCGTGCATGCGCGACATCGAGAAATCAAAAGCGTTCTACGTCCGCGTCCTAAAGATGGGCGTTCACATCGACCAAGTTTTGGACAGCGACAATTATCGCAAGTTCCAGAAAGTGCCCGACGGCGGACGCACCCAAGTGACGTTCATGCAGGGCAACCACATGTTCGGCAAAATCGCGACCTCGCAGCCGTTGAATTACCCGGTGCCGGATCTGGTCCCCGACTCGGTCGCCCCCAATATCGGTTACTTGATGCAGACCTTTTTCGTGCCCGATCTCGATGCGGCATTGGCCGAATGCGCCTCGCTCGGTGTTGAGACATATACCCCGCGTATGGCGCTTGATGTGCCTGGCCTGGCGCGCGTTGACACGGCGATCGTGCGCAACCCCGGGTCGGGCGCGCTGCAACAATTGGTGCAGTTGTGATTGTCGACAGTGCTCGACTTTGCGGGGGCCACGTTAAATGACGGAGTCCATCACCCGTCGGTATGCCTCTGGGCCATACGGGCAGGTGCACCTTTATGAATCAGGAACACGTGGCGGCAACATCCGTCCGTTGGTGTGTTTTCACCAGAGCCCGCTGTCGGGCCGGACGTTTGACGTGCTCATGCGGGCGCTGGCGGGCGAGCGTTATCTCGTGGCGCCCGATACGCCCGGCTACGGTCAGTCCGATGCGCCGCCGGAACCGTTGTCGATCGAGGGCTATGCCGCGGCACATGGTGCCGTGATCGACGCAATGGAATTAGGCGAGGTCGACGTGATGGGGGTCCACACCGGGGCCCGGATTGCGGTCGAGTTCACGCGGCAACACCGCGACCAGGTGAAGCACGTGGTCTTGGTGGGGGCGGCGGTTTACACCGAAGAGGAGCGTGCCAAACAGCGTGCCTGGACCGGCGCGGCACTGCAGCCCACCGAGGGCAGCGACGGATCGCACCTCGTGGGTTTGTGGAACAATTGGGCGCAGTTCCGCGGGCCGGGGGTCACCGACGCGATGATCGAACGCTATCTATCGGACAGCCTGCGCAATCGGGGCAATGCGGCCTATGTAATGAAGGCGGTGTTTGCACACGACATGGGCGCGGCGTTGGCCGATCTCGATCAACCGATCCTCGTCTTCAATGTGCAGGACGATATCTACGATGCCACTGCGCGGTCGGCGGACGTGATGAAGAACGGACGGATCGTCGACCTGTCGCCGACCGGCCTGTGGGCGCTTGAAACGCGCACCGACGAGATCGTCGATTTAATTCGCCGCCACTGCGACGACTAAAACGTTGGTGGTTTGTCGGCGGGTAGGTCCGTAATAAGCATGGATCCTGGCGCGTGGGTAATCGCAAGCGGAAGCCCCGCGTTTAATAGGGCGGTGTGCGACGTCACGCCGCACGCCCAGAACATGGGCACTTCATCAGGCTGAACGGCTTGTGGCTCGCCCCAGTCCGGGTGCTCGACGTCGTCGATACCGAGGTCGCGCGGACTGGCGATCTCGAGTGGCGCGCCGTGGGCGTGGGGAAATCGCGCGGTGATCTCGCGGGTGCGATCGGCGTCCGCGGCTGCGATTGCGCGCATAGATACGACCAGAGGTCCACCAAAGGCGCCCGCTGCTTGGGTCTGCCGGTTGGTGCGAAAGGCCGCGATATCGCCACCGCGTTCAAGGTGGCGGAGGCGAATGCCCGCCGCGACAAGGGCCTCTTCGAACGACAGCGAACATCCCAGCAGTACGGCAACGGAATCGGCCCGCCACAATTGTTTGATGTTTGAAACGGCGGTTCCGGTATTGCCGTCACGATGGACGTGATAGGCGGGCATGTCTGTGCGCACATCGATATCGGCGCCAAGCTTGTCCAGCAGTGGGTTCCCGGGCTCGCCGACGTAGATCAGCGGGCAAGGGGCCGGGTTGCGCTGACAATAGGTAACGAAACCTTGTGCGTCCGATTCCGGGAGAACGACGAGATTGCACTGGAGCCTGCCGGGCGCCAGTCCCGTCGTGGCGCCCGCGTATTGGCCTGCTCGAAAAAGGACGCGCAGGTCGGATGCCGGGCGGTCTTTCAGGTGCCGGTGCTCTTTGCTCTCGATCTCCGCCATCGGCCAACCACAAGGCCGTCACGGGTTTCCGGCTATCGGATGCCCCGGCCGAACTTTCTTCCCGTCAACCGGTCAACTCGTTCTTGGTACTTGGACTGCGACCCGGGTGAGGCTAGGGTACTATTTGCACAAGAATTGGGAGGATTTTTCTATGCTGAGACGTACGTTCATCAAGACCGCCGCCGCCATAACCGGCGCTGCCGCGGTTGCAACGCTTATTGCCGCCCCGGCACTTGCCCAGACCAAATGGGACGCCTCGGTGCCTTGGGGCCCGAGCGAATTTCACACCAAGAACCTCATCCGCTTTGCCGAAGAGGTCGGGAAAGTTACCAATGGCGAGGTGCAGATCACCGTTCACACCGGTGGCTCTCTGGGCATTAAGGGCGCCGAATCATTGCGCTCCGTGCAAGACGGCATTGTCCCGATGGCGGAGATGGCAGGCTTTCAGCAGACTGGCGAAGAGCCGCTGCTCGGTTTTGAGGCATTGCCCTACCTGATCAACGACTACGACGAACTTGAGATGTTCGTTGGCAAGATCAGAGGCCTCTATGAGGCGGCCTTCGAGAAGCACAACCAAAAGATGCTCTACACCGTGCCGTGGCCAAGCCAGAACATCTTCACCAAAGATCCGGTGTCGAGCATGGCCGATCTCAAGGATCTTCGGATTCGGACGTACAACAAGACTTCCACCGAATTGATGACGGCCCTAGGCATGTCGCCGCAGCTGATCCCAAGCCCGGACATCGTGCCTGCGCTCGCGGCCGGCGGCATCGATGCGGTCATGACCTCCGGTTCCACGGCTGTGGCACAGAAGTACTGGGAGTTCCTGGATCACACATACAGGACCAACCATCTTTGGGCGCTCAATCAGCTCACCGTCAATCTTGACGAATGGAACAAGTTGTCCGCCAAGAACCAAAAGGCGATCACGGACCTGGCGAAAAAGCTTGAGCCGGAATTCTGGGATGTCAGCCGTGGCGAAGACTCCGTGAAGCTGAAGGAACTGGAAAATCAGGGGATGACTGTTGAGCCGATGAACGCAGCCATCATCAAGGAAATGCAGGCCGAAGGACGCAAGTTCTGGAAGCCGTTCACGGATTCGGTCGCCGGGTCAGGCCCGATCTTAGAAGAGTTTCTTAAAGAAGCTGGCAAGTCCTAAACCTCGATAGAGCAGGCTAGACGGTCGTCACACGGCGGCCGTCTAGCCGACCTTTCATGATCCAAATTTTCCTGCGATCTACTGATGCCCTGTGCCGCGCCTCCGCGTGGTTGGCGGCCATTACCCTGGCGGTAATGGGGTTGCTCGGCATGGTCGAGATCCTGTCGCGGTGGTGGTTCAACTATTCCCTCCAGTTCGCGTTCGAATACTCGGCCTACATGCTGGCGTTCATCATGTTCGGGGGCAGCGCTTGGGCGCTGACCGAGGGCGCCCACATTCGGGTTAACCTCATTATGCAGCCACTCGGGCCTACGGCGCGTCGGGCGGTTGATGTGTTCGGCACCGTTTTTGCGCTTGGCATTTCAATATACCTATCGATCGCGTCGGTTCGGTTTACCGCTCGGACCTATGAACTCGGGTCTGTCTCCTATTTTCCCAGTGAGACCCCGTTGGCCTGGCCGCAGACGGCGTTGACCTTTGGCATATGCCTGTTGTCCCTCGCGCTGCTTGCGCGCTTGGTGCGATTGCTAATCGGCGAGGCTACCGAAAAAGAAAAAGACAAAAACCTTGAGGAAACCTCGCTGTGACCCTTCCCGCCCTGTCAGTCATCGTGATGTTGATCGTTTTCCTGGGTGCGGCGGTCTGGGTCGGGTTTGCGCTCGTGGCGGTGGGCATTATCGGTCTTGAGGTTTTCCGACCGAGCATGCCTGTCGCGAAATTCTTGGCGCAAGATTTCTGGGGCAGCATGAGTAGCCCGGAGTTAATCGCGCTCCCATTGTTCATCCTGATGGGCGAGCTGCTTTTTCACACGCGCCTTTCGGAAATGCTGTTTCGCGGCTTATCGCCATGGACGACGCACCTTCCAGGGCGCCTGATGCACGTGAACATCATGGGCTGCACGATGTTTGCTGCGGCGTCTGGGTCGTCGGCGGCCACTGCCGCGACGGTTGGACGGATTACCCTGACCGAGCTTTTCAAGCGTGGGTACAATCGCGAAATCGCTTTGGGGTCGCTTGCCGGTGCAGGCACTCTCGGGTTGCTGATCCCGCCGTCGATTATTCTGATCATCTACGGCGTGCTGACAAAAGCCTCAATCCTTCAGCTGTTTATCGCCGGCCTCCTGCCGGGCCTGATCCTCGCGGTCAGCTACATGGTCTACATCGGCATACGCGCCACCATTAATCCTAGTCTGACCCCCGCTACGGCCGAGGTCTTCACCTGGAGTGATCGTTGGCGCGGTGTCCTTGACCTGACGCCGATCGTCTTTCTGATCGCGCTGGTGCTGGGGTCGATGTACTCCGGCAAAGCAGGCCCGTCAGAGGCCGCGACTGTCGGCGTTTTTGGGGCTCTGGTCGTCGCGGCCTTTCAGCGATCGCTAAACCTAAGGACACTACGTCTTGCGCTCATGGGTGCAATCAAGACCAGCAGCATGATCGGCTTGATCCTGGCTGGCGCGTTGTTCCTGTCAAAGGCGATGGCGTTTCTTGGGGTTCCGCGCCAGGTCGCAGACTTCATCTCAGCGATGGAGCTTGGTCCATTCGGCCTTATTGCCGTTTTGTTGGTGTTCTATGCCATTCTGGGCATGGTGCTCGACGGCTTGTCAGCGATCGTGATGACTTTGCCGATTACGTTTCCCTTGGTCGTCGCAGCGGGTTTTGATCCGATTTGGTTTGGCGTCTTTCTCGTCGTTGTCGTCGAGATGTCACAGATCACACCGCCAGTCGGTTTCAATCTTTTCGTCGTGCAGGGGCTAACGGGTGATTCGATCGGGAAGATCACCCGTGCGTCGATTCCATTCTTCTTGATCATGGCGGCGTTCGTTGTCTTGATCGCCATCTTCCCCGAGATCGTGACTTTCTTGCCTGGGACGGCGGGCGATCTGAACTAGCGCGACTAGTTGGCGGGCACTGGGGCGTCCGGATCAACGCGGCGCACTATTGGGTTGTCGCTGCGGCGCGTCCACTGGGCCATGCCTCCGGTGTAGAGCTTGGCGCCACGATTGCCGAGAATCTCCGACATGACGAACCATCCCAACGAACCTTCGAGGGAAGAATCTCCGATGGAGATCACTCTGCCCTGAACCGGGACGTTCGCGTAATCGAACAGACGAAGGAGTTGCTCCCTACTGCGGAACTGGCCGCCGCCATCCTTCATGAGCCAGTCCGTTGGGAGGTGCTTGGTGCCGGGAATCGCGCCATAGGTCTTCGTGACGTTCGCCTTGTTGATCCCAAGATAATTTGCGAAGGGCCGGTGATCGACAAGGGCGCTGACGCCGAGCGCAACGAATACATCGTCGTATTCGGCTAAGTAGCGCGACCGTCGCCGAGGGCTGTATTCGGTAGCCCGTCGTTGCGTTCCGTCACCGGTTTCGACCTTTCCGCGCGCGCTCAGAAATGCACGTAATCCGCCGTTGAGGATCGATACTTCAGCGTGGCCGAAATACTTGAAGGTCCAGTAGACGTCGGTCGCCACCGACATGTCGCGTTCGGACCCGCCGGTCGCGACCAGAACAACGTGGCTGTTGTTCTGGATGCCGAGAGCCCCAACGAGCCTCGCAAACTCAATGGGCGAGGGCAGCACCACGCCAAGTTCTTCTGTGAAGAATCGCCATCCATCGTCGGGATAGTCGGTGTGGATGGCGCCGGGGATATGTCTGCGTCGGTAGTTGCGTTTGGATTGGACATCGACAAAGACGACGTTTGGGGTCGAGACGTTTTGAACGGCCCATCGATCGTCCACGAGGGGGTCCGCAGCATGGGCTGCGCTGGTCCAAAAAAGAGCGAGAGCGATGATTCCGAAAAGACGTAGAGGCACGGATCTCCTTCCTGATTTCAGGCCGCTCGTCCAGGTTTGAAACGGGCAGCTTGCTCCTGCGGGAAAGTGTCTCAGTTTGGCCCAGGCGGCTTTCCGAGAGCTCATTTTGGCGGCCAGCTTGTCCAAGCGGCGCAAGGTTTGTGCCAGGGCCGAAAGGGGCGCCTGTATGGGTAGTATGGGCAAGAACCGAATGTTCCTCCTATAGCGACCGTCACAGTCGCTGCCTAACCCGTCACTGGGCCTTGACAGAACCGCCCCGACCCCGACGATGCGCCGCCATGACTGAATCGAGAACCCGCGTGGCCGATGTCTGGGCGAACTACTGGGACGCAGCCTTCTTCACGGCCTACCCCCAGATGCAGGCGCTGTACGA
>CALJDF010000201.1 GCA_938023835.1 uncultured Alphaproteobacteria bacterium | reverse complement strand
GCCGCGGCGGCCGCACTATGGCATCGATATCGCCGCGCCGACCGGCACCCCGGTGGTGGCGCCCGCTGCGGGCCGCGTGACGCTGGCGGCAACCGATCACTACTACACCGGCGGCACGATCATTCTCGACCACGGCCACGGAGTGTCCTCGGCATTTCTCCATATGGACACCGTGACGGTGAAAGCGGGCGATGTATTGGCCCAAGGCGATCCGATGGGTACCGTCGGCGCCGGCGGCCGGGCAACCGGACCGCACCTCGACTGGCGCATCAACTGGTTCAAGGTCCGGGTCGATCCCGCGACCATCGTGGGGCCGATGACCCCCTAATCCATCCAGCGTCGATGCAGCCACATCCAGTGCGGTGGGTTGGCGCGGATGGCATCTTCAAGAAATGTGTTGATGGTGCCCATGAGGGTGCGCACGTCGGCGGATACATCGCCGGTGTGGAGGTGGTCCAGTGGCGGGTGGATCGTCACCTCAAAATGCGCGCCGTGGGTGCGGCGGACGGCGCAGGGCACCAGGGGCAAATCGTACTTCAGCGCGAGCTGCGCGATCGCCGGGGCGGTCATAGCGGGGTGGCCGAAGAACGGCATCTCGATCCCGCCGTTGTGCTTTTGGTCGACCAGCATGCCGAGATGGCCGCCGTCTTTGATCAGCCGCACCATTTGCCGCGCGCCGGGGGTGCCCTTGGGGACATGCGTATGGGTGATGGCGCTGCGGGCGCGCAGGATCATTTGATCGACGTGCGGGTTGTTGGCCGCGCGGTAGACCAGCGAGATGTCGCAGCCGCGTTGCGCGACCGCGAGCGGCATGATTTCCCAATTGGCGATGTGGCCCGAGAAGAAAATTCCGGCGCGCCCGTCGTCGCGCAACGCATCGATGTGTTCGGCGCCGCGCACGGTGACGCGGGTCCCGCTGTAGCAGTCGATCTTGGTGAGGTTGGGGTATTCGAACACCGTGCGACCCAGGTTGTCCCACATCGCGCGCATCGCATTGGTGATCTCGGCGTTGGTCGCACTTGGAAAGGCGCGGGCATAGTGCCGGGCGGCGCGGCGGGTCAGCGCAAGGCGGGGCCCGAGGGTGCGGGCCACCGCGCCGCCGAGGGCCGAGGCGGCATCGACCGAGAGGGCGCGGCACAGCGCGATGAGTGCGGACATGCCAGCGCCCTCCAACGCATGGCGCAGGCGGCGGGCTGGGGGGCGGGTGTCGGTGTCGGCGTGCGTCATGGGCGCGGCTGAGGATTCCTCCCCCTCGGTGAGGGGGAGGTCCGGCCATCGGCCGGGGAGGGGGTTGTGGGAGAGAAGGCGGGTTGGGTGTTGCACGCCCCCTCCTCGGTCCTCCCCCTCGGCGCGGGGGAGGAGGAGAATTGGTGCCGCGGTATACCTGACTTAGTCATCGAGCACCGGGGACAGCATCGTGTCGAGGGCTTGGGGGTCGTCGAACTGCAGGGCGACCCGGAGCACCTCGACCATGTCGCGCGCTTCGGCGTGAAGGCGCACGGCGTCTTTCTCGGTGGTGACGAGCTTGGCGTCGCGGTTCACGGCGGCATCGACCAGGGTCATCATGTCGTCGGGCGTGAAGACGTGATGGTCGGGAAAGCCGTAGGTCTCGACCACCCGAATGCCCATCGCGCGCAAGGTATTGAAGAACTTGGCGGGCCGACCGATGCCGGCGAAGGCGACGACGGGATGATCGACAAACAGCGCGGCCTCGGGCGTCGGCTCGAGGCGCGCGGGAAACATCGCCACCCGTTCGATACCGGGCGGCGGGGGTCCCGCGGCGTCCCCGCCGGGATCGACGATGTAGATCACCGCGGTGGCGCGCGCGAGGGCATCGGCGGGGTGTTCGCGCAACGGACCGGCCGGCAGCACCCGGCCATTGCCCAGACCAAAGCCGCCGTCGACGACAAGAAAGGATAGATCCTGGGCGAGGTCGGGGTTCTGGAAGCCGTCGTCCATGACGAGCACATCGGCCCCGGCGGCGATAGCAAAGCGTGCGGTCTCGACCCGATCGGCGCCGACCCAGGTGGGCGCAACCCGGGCCAGCAACACCGCTTCGTCGCCGACCTCGCGGGCGGCGTGGTTGGGGTCGACGCGCAACGGGCCTTTAGCGCTGCCGCCGTAGCCGCGGGTGAGAATATGTGGGCTGCGGCCGCGGGCTTTGAGGTGTTGGGCGACGGCGAGGGTGGCGGGCGTCTTGCCCGCTCCCCCCACGGTGATATTGCCGAGGCAAATGACCGGTACGGGCGGGCGGGCGGCGTTGGCGGTGGCGCGCCGGATGCGCCCGGCGACGCCATAGAGCAGACTGAGCGGGCTCAGCAGCAACGGCATCCAATAATGCCCCGGCGACCAAAAGGCGGGGGCGCGCATCAGGCGGATGCCGGGATGGTGTCGGGGACCGGGTCGCCCGGCGGTACGGGATCGCGGCCGCAGGCTTGGTCGGCGGCTTCAGTGAGGCGAATAAGTTCGGTTTCCAGCGCGGCGCGGTCGGCCTCGCTGACCTCGGCATCGGCCTCGCGCGCGACGGTCATCGGCGCGCCCCAAAGCACCACGGCGCGGGTGAACGGGTGGGGCAGGCAAAACCGGTCCCAGGTCTTGAGGACGCGGTGGCCGCGCGTCGACAAGGAGACCGGGACGATGGGCAGGCCGGTGAGGCGGGCGACATCGATCACCCCTTTAGAGGCGCGCATGCGGGGCCCGCGTGGACCGTCGGGCGTGAACCCAAGGCATTCGCCCGACTTTGCCGCTTTGACCATGGTGCGCACGGCGGCCGCGCCGCCGTGCTTGGATGAGCCGCGCACGGTACCGATGCCGACATGGCCGACGGCGCGCGCCACCAACTCGCCGTCGGCGTGTTGCGAGATCAGCATGTTCATCGGCGTCTTGCGTCGCCAATGGGCGCCGATCAGCAAGAGACGGCCATGCCAGAACGCGATTACGAAGGGCTGGCCGTCGTTCCACAAGGTGGCCGCGGTATCTTCACCGATCACCTCCCACCGCGTGGTGTGGCGCACCAGCAAGAGATACCCCGCGGCAAGCCGGGCGAGAAGCGCCTGGACGAGGGGCTTTCGGGTGAGACGTTTGAGCACGGGCGGCGCTTAGGCCTGCGCGCGGGCGGGTGCGTCCGGGGCGTCGGGTTGTCCCTGCAAGGCATAGAGTTTGGCGTAGAGCCCGCCGCGGGCGAGCAATTCGGCATGGGTGCCCTCGGCGACGATGGCGCCGTCGTCGAGCACGATGATGCGATCGGCATCGATCACGGTCGAAAGCCGGTGGGCGACGACCAGCGTGGTGCGGCCCGTGCTGAGCCGTTTGAGCGCGTCTTGCACCAATCGCTCCGAGCCAGCATCGAGCGCCGAGGTCGCTTCGTCCAACAACAAGATCGGCGCATCCTTGAGGACGGCGCGGGCGATGGCGATACGTTGGCGTTGCCCGCCCGATAGTTTGAGCCCGGATTCGCCGACCGTGGTGTGATAGCCCTGCGGCAGATCGGCGATGAAGTCGTGTGCGGCGGCAGCCTTGGCGGCGGCTTCGATCTCATCATCCGACGCGCCGGGGCGACCGTAGGCGATATTGGCGCGGATGGTGTCGTTGAACAGCGTCGATTCCTGACTGACCAAGCCGATGGCGGCGCGCAAGCTGGCCTGGGTGGCGGTTTTGACGTCTTGGCCGTCGATGGTCACGCAGCCACGTTCGGTATCGTAAAAGCGCGGAATGAGGTTGAGCGCGGTCGACTTGCCGGCGCCCGACGGCCCGACCACGGCGACGGTTTGGCCGGCAGGGACCTCAAATGAAATGTCGCGCAAGGCGGGCGCGCCGTCGCTATAGGCATGGGTGACGCCCTCGAAGCGGATCGCGCCGCCGGCGATCTCCAGCGGTTTGGCATCCGGGGCATCTTGGATGGTGGGTTCGGAATCGAGCATCGCAAAGATGCGTTGCGCGGCGGCGAGGCCTTCTTGCAGGGCGCTGTTGAGATTGGCGATCGAGCGCAAGGGTTGGTAGGCGAGGCCAAGGGCGGTGATAAAGGTAAAGAACTCGCCCGCGGTCATGCGGTTTTGCACATCGCCGATCCCGGCGGCGTAGAACACCACGGCGGCTGCGGCGATGCCGCCCAAGATTTCGATGGCCGGGGTGGCGGCGGCGCGCGCGCGAATGACTTTGAACATCGCGGCCAAGCGATGTTCGTTGGATTGTCGCGCCCGTTCGGTCTCGTGCGCCTCCATCCCGTAGGCTTTGATGTGGCGGGCGCCCGCGAACGTTTCGCCCAACAGCGCACTGAAGGCGCCGGTGCGTTCTTGGTTTTGCGTCGATGCCTTGCGCATGCGTTTGCCGAGCGTGCGGATCGGCAAGATGGCGAGCGGGAAGACCACGGTGGCGATGAAGGCAAGCTTCCAGTCGGTCCAGAACAACACACCCACGAGGAAGATCAGCGTGAGCGAATCTTTCGAGATGCCGGTGAGGGCTTTGTTGAGGGCCTCGCGCAGCAGATTCGCGTCGTTGATGAAGTTCGAGATCAGCCCGCCGGTCGCGGTCGACTGAAAGAACGCAATGTCGGCGCGGATGATGTGGGCGAACAGCGCGTTCTGCACATCGGCGATGATGCGCTGGCCGAAGACGCCCATGAGATAGGATTGCACATAGGTGGCGGCGGCCTTGACCACCGCAATGCCGATGAAGATGAGCGGCACCACGATCATGCCGGTCGCGTCGCGATCGACGAACACGAGATCGGTAAGGGGCTGCATGATTCGGGCATAGGCTGCCGTCGTGGCGGCAACGACCGCCATCGCGATCATCGCGACCGTCAGTTTGCGCCAATGCTTGCCGATATAGCCGCGAAAGAGCCGGGCCAGGAGGGCCTTGGTCGTGCCCTTCACCGCGGGGCCAGGGCTGGTGGTGGTCAATGCAACTCCCGTGGTCGTTGCGGCGGACCATAGCATGGCGGCGGAATCGGGGCCAAATGGCGCTGGCCCGTCCGTCGCCCTTCGTCTGTCGCGCCTGCGGCGCGCCGCTCAGGATGACGGGTGCGGTGTGGGTCGGTCGCAGGTTCCTCCCCTAGTTGTAGGGGGAGGCTAGGAGGGGGTTCGGGCGAGGGCTGGCGAGAGGTGACCAACCCCTTCCTGCCCTCCCCCTCGGTGAGGGGGAGGAGGTGGTTGAGCCGCTGGTGGCGAAACGGTGCAGCACTTTGATTGGGTGGTGGCGGTACCCGCCTTGCCGCCCCGGGATGCCGCAATTAACGTGCGCACATGGATATGCCCCAGACGGTTTTTTCGACGTGTCCGCATGATTGTCCGAGCCAGTGTGCGCTCGAGATCGAGCGGTTGGATGACCACACGATCGGGCGGGTGCGCGGGGCCAAGACCCAGCGCTATACCGACGGCGTGGTGTGCGCCAAGGTCGCGCGCTATGCCGAGCGGGTGCATCACCCGGACCGGCTGACGACGCCACTGCTGAAACAAGCCGGCGGCGGCTTTGCGGCGATCGGCTGGGACGATGCGCTCGATCTGGTGGCCGAGAAGTTCGTGCAGGCGACGCAGGCGCATGGCAGCGAAGCGGTGTGGCCCTATTACTACGCGGGCACGATGGGCAAGGTGCAGCGCGACGGGATCAACCGGCTGCGCCATGTCATGCGCTATTCCGGCATGAAGAAAACGATTTGCACCGGCACGGTGCATCCGGGCTGGAAAGCGGGCGTCGGCGCGTTCATGGGGGCGAGCCCCTACGAGATGGCCGAGGCCGACATGATCATCCTGTGGGGCACCAACGCGGTGGCGACCCAGGTCAACGTGATGAACCACGTGGCGCGGGCGCGCAAAGAGCGCGGCGCGAAATTGATCGCGGTCGATCCCTATCGCAACGGCTCGGCGGAGGTGGCGGACCAGCACATTTGTTTGCGCCCCGGCACCGACGGCGCGTTGGCGGCGGCGATGATGCATGTGCTGTTTGCCGAGGGCTATGCCGATCGCGATTACATGGCGCGCTACACGGACGTGCCGGACAAGCTGGAAGAACACCTCAAGACGCGGACGCCCGAATGGGCCGCGCGCATCACCGGGTTACCGGCGGAAGAGATCGTGGCGTTTGCGCGCGCCTATGGCGCGACGGAACGCGCGTTCATTCGGGTGGGTTACGGGTTTTCTCGCTCGCGCAACGGCTCGGCCAACGTGCATGCGGTCTCGTGCCTGCCGAGCGTGACGGGCAAATGGTTGGTCGAGGGCGGCGGCGCGTTCTTCAGCAATTCCGATATCTATCATTTCGATTCGACGGTGATCGAAGGGCTGGATGCGATCGATCCCTCGATCCGGACGTTGGATATGTCGCGCATCGG
>CALJDF010000200.1 GCA_938023835.1 uncultured Alphaproteobacteria bacterium | reverse complement strand
TTGGTAGGCGAAGGCATCGAAGCCAAGCTCTCCCGCCAACGCGGGCGACAAATTGGCGATGCGGGCCCCCGTGAGCGGGTTGCGCCCCGCCACATCGGTGATATTGCGCGGTGGCGTTTCCGGCGCAACCTGGAGTTCGATCGAGAGTTGGAGCGTCGTCCCCGACCGAATAACCTCAAGGTCCGCGGTCTCGCCAACCGGGCGAATGGCGATCCGGTACAGGAGACTCTGCGGGTCATCGACAGCCCGTCCGTCGAAGCCGGTGATGATGTCGCCGGTTTTCAACCCGGCCCGGTCCGCCGGGCCGTCGGGGTAGATATCCGTAACGACGACGCCGCCCGGCTTTTCGAGACCAAGGGATTCGGCAAGCGCTGCGGTGACCAGTTGACCCGACGCGCCGAGCCACGGTCGTTGGATCTCTACCCCGCTAATCGCCGCATTGATCACGGAACCAACCATGTTCGAGGGAATTGCAAATCCAATCCCGATGGAGCCGGCCGAGCGCGAAAAAATGGCCGTATTGATGCCGGCGAGGCGCCCATCCATGGTCACCAACGCCCCACCCGAGTTGCCCGGATTAATCGCCGCGTCGGTCTGCACAAAGAACTGAAAGTCCGACACACCGACCATGGTCCGCGCCAGCGCCGAGACGATGCCGCTGGTGACCGTCTGTCCGACACCAAAGGGATTGCCCAACGCAAGCACCAAGTCACCGACCTCGAGATCGTCCGAGTCCATCAGAGAGAGGGCCGGTAAACGCTCGTCGCCGACGTCGATCTTCAGAACTGCGAGGTCGGTTCGTTCATCGGCCAAGACGACGGTTGCGTCGAATTCCCGGCGATCAGTCAGCGCGACGATGATCTCCGTCGCACCCGCAATGACATGCTCGTTCGTCACCACCAAACCGTCCGGCCGCACAATGACGCCGGACCCCAGCGAACTTTCCATCCGCTCCCGCGGTCGTCCAAAGGGCAGAAAATCGTCGCCAAAGAAACGTCGGAACAGCGGGTCGTCAAACAGGGGTGAAGACGCGCGGTCTTGGGTTTTTTTGCGCGTGAAGATGTTAACAACGGCGGGCGCGACCTGCTTGACCAACGGCGCAAAGGAGAGCTGGATTTGCTGGCGGCTCTCGGGAACGTTGCGGGTCTGTGCCGAGGCCATGCTGTGCCAGCCGGCCAAACCGATGATCGCGAGCGCGCAAAACGAGGCCCATAATTTCAAACGGCGGGTCATGGCGCTGAGTGTAGCGTCCCCACAAAAGAGGGGCAGCCCCGCTGGCGCTGCCCCTCTTTGAATCGCCTTGCCGAGCGCTATGCGGCGGCAGCCTCTTCGTCATTGTCGTTCATGTCGACGGGGCCGGAATCCTGACCCTTGGCATCGGCATCACGATCAACCAGTTCGATAATGCCCATCGGCGCCGAATCCCCGTACCGGAAACCTGCTTTCAACACCCTGGTGTAGCCACCGCTACGGTCCGCATAGCGCGACGCCAGGACATCGAAGAGCTTGGCGACCTGGGCTTTGTCCCCAATGTGAGACAAGGCCTGGCGCCGGGCATGCAGATCGCCTCGCTTAGCGAGCGTGATGAGGCGCTCGGCAATCGGCCGAAGCTCCTTAGCTTTGGGCAAGGTGGTTCGAATCTGCTCATGCTTGATGAGAGCCGACGCCAAGTTGGCAAACATTACCTGGCGATGGGCGCTCGAGCGTTTGAAGCGACGAACCCGTCTACGGTGACGCATTGGATCTCTCCTGGATCAGAAATTCTCGTCGAGCCGCTTGGCGAGCTCTTCGATATTGTCCGGCGGCCAGTTCGGAACTTCCATACCGAGATGGAGGCCCATTTGTGCCAGAATCTCTTTAATTTCGTTCAGTGACTTACGGCCAAAATTCGGCGTCCGGAGCATCTCCGCTTCGGTCTTTTGGATAAGGTCGCCGATATAGACGATGTTGTCGTTCTTCAGGCAGTTTGCGGAACGCACCGAAAGCTCCAGCTCGTCGACTTTGCGCAATAGGTTCGGGTTGAATTCGGGCTCGTGCCGTGTTTCCACCTTGGCCTCGGGGCGCGGCTCTTCAAAGTTGATGAAGAGTTGGAACTGGTGCTGGAGGATCCGCGCAGCGTAGGCCACCGCGTCTTCCGGCGTTACCGCGCCGTTGGTCTCGATACGCATCGTTAGTTTGTCGTAGTCGAGCTTTTGACCTTCGCGCGTGTTGTCCACCTTGTAGGAAACGCGACGAATCGGGCTATACCCGGCATCCACGGGAATAAGACCGATCGGCTTGTCGTCCTCTTTCGAAACTTCGGCGGCGACATAGCCCGTCCCCGTTTCGATGGTCATCTCCATCGAAATCTGAGCGCCCTCATCGAGCGTGCAGATGACCAAATCGGGGTTCATGACTTCAAGGTCGTGCCCGAGTTGGATATCGGCCCCGGTCACTTCGCCCGGCCCGGTCTTACGCAGGGTTACGCGACGCGGTCCATCACCGTGCATGCGCAGGGCTAACGTCTTGATATTAAGAACAATATCAGTGACATCCTCGCGGACACCTGGGATCGATGAGAATTCGTGCAGCACGCCTTCGATCTGCACCGAGGTAACCGCCGCGCCCTGCAGGGAAGACAGCAACACACGCCGCAACGCATTGCCGAGTGTCAGGCCAAACCCGCGTTCTAGCGGCTCCGCCGTGAGCGTCGCGGTACGACTGGGGTCTTCCCCCGGTTCGATGGCGAGCTTGTTCGGTTTGATCAGCTCGGTCCAATTTTTCTGAATCACGTCCACATCCTCGTATTTCTCGCCAGCACGAAGCCGGCCATTCCGTTTACGATTGGGGTCGTTAGGTGGCTAGACCCGACGCCGTTTGGGAGGTCGACAGCCGTTATGCGGGATCGGTGTTACGTCACGAATGGACGTAATGGTGAACCCGACAGCTTGAAGCGCGCGCAAGGCGGACTCACGACCCGAACCCGGCCCGCGAACCTGAACTTCAAGAGTCTTCATGCCATGATCCTGCGCCTTCTTGCCGGCCTCGGTTGCCGCGATCTGTGCGGCGTAGGGTGTCGATTTACGCGACCCCTTGAAGCCATTGGCACCCGCGGACGACCAAGCAATCGCGTTGCCTTGGGCATCCGTGATCGTGATCATGGTGTTGTTGAACGATGCGTTTACGTGCGCAACGCCAGAGGTAATGTTCTTCCTCTCGCGGCGCCTTACGCGAGCGACATCTTTAGCCATGTTTCGTTCCTAAGCTTTCTTCTTGCCGGCAATCGGCCGTGCGGGCCCTTTGCGAGTCCGTGCATTCGTGTGGGTCCGCTGACCTCTAACGGGGAGGCGGCGCCGATGACGCAGTCCACGGTAACAACCCAAATCCATCAGTCGTTTGATATTCATCGATACTTCGCGGCGCAGATCACCTTCGACAACGAAATCGCCGTCAATGATCTCGCGGATTTGGATCACCTCGGCGTCCGTCAATTCGTTGACCCGACGCTCCGGCGCCAAGCCGGCCTGTTCGCGAATCTGGCGCGCTTTCGTGCGCCCGATCCCGAAGATGTAGGTCAACGCGATTTCGACGCGCTTGTTGCTTGGAATATTTACGCCGGCTATACGCGCCACGGTTGATCTCCTGCACAGAAAAACGCCGAGCGTAACCGTTCCAAGGTTCCGGCGCGTTGTGTCTGAATGTCGAATGTGTCCAGCCCGAAAGGCGGGCGGATTATTGTTTCAGGGCGCGTCAAAGTCAACAATCCACCCCTAGTTTTCGTCCAGAATTGCGGCGATTTGGCCCGTCACGGCATCAAAGGCCGCCGCGCCGTCCACGCTCTTCAAAATGGCCTTGCCGGCGTAGTAGTCGATCAGGGGCGCCGTCAGCCCATGGTAGGCCACCAGGCGAGCCCGCATCGCTTCTTCGTTGTCATCTGAGCGCCGCTTGAACTCGGTCCCGCCACAGCGGTCGCATTTGCCCTCTTGGGCCGGCAGCTTGAAGGTATCGTGATACCCCTCACCGCAATTGCCGCAGGTGAACCGTCCAACTACACGCTCTACGAGTATTGCGTCGTCGATCTTCAGCTCAATAACGAAGCTGAGGGCCTTCTTTTTTTGAGCCAACAAAGTATCGAGCGCTTCGGCTTGGCCTTGCGTCCGCGGAAAGCCATCGAGGATGAACTGCTGGTCGCCGATTTCGTCGAGCTTGTCCGAGATGATCTGCACCATCACGTCGTCGGGTACCAACTCGCCCCGGTCCATGATGGCCTTGGCCTTTTGCCCGACCTCCGTGCCCTCGCCCACCGCGGCACGCAGCATGTCGCCCGTCGAAAGCTGAATGAACCCTCGGTCACGTTCGAGCGACTGCGCTTGGGTGCCTTTTCCGGCGCCAGGCGGGCCAAGAATGATCAGGTTCAACGGCTCCGCCCCCGCAGCTTGGACTTCTTGATCAGCCCCTCATATTGGTGCGCCAAGAGGTGCGATTGAATCTGTGCCACCGTATCCATCGACACCGTCACCACGATTAAGAGCGATGTCCCGCCGAAGAAGAACGGTACCGAAAACCGCGAAATCAGAATCTCGGGCAGAACCGCGACGGCGACGAGGTAGGTCGCCCCCACCACTGTCAGTCGGGTCAGGACGTAATCCAAATAGTCCGCGGTGTTTTTCCCCGGTCGAATCCCCGGCACGAAGCCACCGTATTTCTTCAAGTTGTCCGCAGTGTCGGACGGGTTGAACACGATCGCGGTGTAGAAGAAGGCGAAGAAGGCGATGCCGGAGGCGTACAGAAGGAGATAGAGCGGCTGCCCGCGGCCCAACAGCGCCGAGATCGTAAGCAACCAACCCGGCCCGCCACCGGCCGTGAAATTCGCCAAGGTGATCGGCAGCAACAGCAGCGACGACGCAAAGATCACCGGAATAACACCCGATGTGTTCAGCTTGAGCGGGATGTGGGAGCTTTCGCCGCCCATCATTTTGTTTCCCATTTGGCGCTTGGGATACTGAACCACAATTCGACGTTGCGCGCGTTCGATGAAGACAACGAACGCGATGACCGCAAACATCATGACGATCAGGATCAAGATAAAGCCGGCCGACAGCGCACCGGTTCGTCCCAGTTCTAGGGTTCCAACAACTGCCGCCGGTAGGTTGGCGACAATGCCAGCGAAAATGATGAGCGAAATTCCGTTGCCGACACCCCGCGCGGTGACCTGTTCGCCAAGCCACATCAAGAACACGGTGCCGCAGGTCAACGTGATGACCGTCGTGATGCGGAAGAACAAGCCGGGATCGATAACGGCACCGCCGGCTGAGCTGGTCATACTCTCGAGCCCGACGGAAATGCCATAGGCCTGGAGGGCCGCCAACAACACCGTGCCGTAGCGGGTGTATTGGTTGATCTTTTTGCGGCCTTGTTCGCCTTCTTTCTTCAGCGCTTCAAACCGAGGCGAGACCGCCGTCATGAGCTGCATGATGATAGAGGCAGAGATGTAGGGCAGGATGTTGAGTGCGAAGATCGTCATCCGCCCCAACGCACCGCCGGCAAACATGTCGAACATGCCCAGGATGCCACCAGCGTTCTGCTGGAAGATATCCTGCATCACGACCGGATCGACCCCCGGAATGGGGATGAAAGTGCCGAGGCGGTAAACGACGAGCACGCCGAGTGTGAACCACAGCCGTTTCTTCAGTTCGGTTGCCTTTGAAAAGGCGCCCAAATTGATGTTGGCAGCTAGTTGTTCTGCGGCTGATGCCATCGCTCTTCTATCCCTCGGGTGAGAACGCGCTTACGTCGTTCGTCACGCCACCTAAGCGTCCGCAGCCGCGCTCTTGCCCTTACCTCTTGCCCGGCGCTTTTCGGCTTTTGCGGCGGTGGCAGCCACGTCCCGGACCACCGTTTGGGTAACCTTACCGCCGGCTTTTTCCACCGCAGCGACAGCCGCAGCCGATGCACCGGCAACTTCGATCGTCAGACCAGCTTTCAGCTCGCCCTTACCCAACAGCCGGACACCGTCTAGCGGCCGCCGGATGACACCCGCAGCGAGCAACGCCGCGGTATCGACAGGTTTTCCGGCGTCCAGACGCCCGGCATCGATCGCTTGCTGCAAACGCCCAATGTTCACGGCCTGGTATTGTTTGCTGAAAATGTTGTTGAAGCCCCGCTTTGGCAAACGCCGATAGATCGGCATCTGGCCGCCTTCGAAGCCTTTGATCGCGACGCCAGAGCGCGATTTGGCACCCTTGTGACCCTTGCCCGACGTCTTGCCGGTCCCCGATCCAATGCCGCGACCGACCCGCTTGCGCGCTTTGCGCGAACCGGCCTTATCAGCGATGTCATTGAGCTGCATATCTGTACCTACTCCGCCGTCTCGACCCGCACCAAATGATGCACTTTGTCGATCATGCCGCGCACCGACGGCGTATCTTCAAGCTCACGGGTACGGTGCATCTTGTTCAAGCCCAGTCCTACGAGTGTCGCGCGTTGATCCTTTGCACGCCCGATCGAACTGCCGATTTGGGTAACCCGCACCGTCTTTTTCTTACCAGCCATACCTACGCCTGCGCCTCGGCAGCCTCCGTGTCACGCCGGCGACCAATGATGTCACCAACCTTCTTATTTCTCTTCGCCGCAACGTGACGAGGCGACATCAGGTTTTCGAGCGCGTCGAACGTCGCCTTGATCATATTGTGCGGATTGGACGTTCCAATGGACTTTGTCACGATATCTTGAACGCCCAGCGTCTCGAAGATCGCGCGCATCGGCCCACCAGCAATGACGCCTGTACCCGGCGGCGCCGCACGAAGAACCACACGACCGGCGCCGAAGCGGCCCGTCGCATCGTGATGAAAGGTACGACCCTCGCGCAGCGGCACACGGATCATGTTCCGCTTCGCTGACTCGGTCGCCTTCCGAATCGCCTCGGGCACCTCGCGGGCCTTACCTTTGCCCCAACCGACACGACCCTTTTGGTCGCCCACGATGACCAGGGCGGCAAAGCCAAACCGTCGACCACCCTTGACAACCTTCGCGACTCGGTTGATGCCGACAAGCTTGTCCACCAGATCCGAATCTTGGCGATCTCCGAAATTTTGACGCGCCATAACTGTCTATCCCTTTAGAACAACAAGCCGCCTTCACGCGCGGCATCGGCCAGCGCCTTCACGCGGCCATGAAACATGTAGTCGCCTCGATCGAACACAACCTCGACGACACCGGCGGCCTTGGCCCGCTCGGCAATCGCCTTGCCAACCGCGGCGGCGGCGTCTTTGTTGCCGCCCTTTCCACCTGCGAGGTCCTTTTCCAAGGTTGACGCAGCAGCAAGGGTTGCCCCCTTCGTGTCGTCGATGACCTGGGCGTAGATGTTCTGGTGCGACCGGAACACAGACAACCGCGGACGACCAATCGACTTCCGACGCAGCTTGGTGCGCACCCGCGTGCGCCGCTTGAGTGCCTTCTGTGTCATGTCCCGGCCTACTTTTTCTTACCTTCTTTGCGGAAGATGTATTCACCGACGTACTTGACGCCCTTGCCCTTGAACGGCTCAGGCTTTCTGTACGCGCGAATCTCCGCAGCGGTTTGCCCGACGCGCTGACGGTCCGCGCCGGAAATCTTAATTTGGGTGGGCGTTGCACACTCGATGGTGATCCCCTCAGGAATCGGGTGCCGCACTTCGTGGCTGAAACCAAGCGCCAAGACGAGGTCTTTGCCTTGCGTCTGCGCACGATAACCGACGCCCACGATCTCCAGCTCTTTCGTAAAGCCGGTCGAAACGCCAACCACCAAATTGTCGACCAGTGAGCGCTGCATACCCCACATCGTACGGGCGCGCTTTGACTCGTTGCGCGGCATTACCCGAATGACGTCGTCCTCTTTCGTGGCAGTGACATCGTCGACCAGCGTCATCGCCAGTGTGCCTTTCGGCCCTTTGGCAGAGATGTCCTGTCCGGAGAGGGTGACCTCTACGCCTTTAGGCACGACAACGGGGTTTTTACCGATACGAGACATGGCGAATCTCTAGATCACGTTGCAGAGAACTTCGCCGCCGACGTTGGCTTCGCGGGCTTGCGAATCCGACATCACGCCGCGCGGCGTCGAAAGAATGGCGATGCCCAGCCCGTTGCACACGGTGGGCAGGTCGCTGATTGAGGAATAGACCCGCCGGCCCGGCGTCGAAATGCGCTGGATCGTCTTAATCACGGGTTCACCCTCATAGTACTTGAGGTGAATCTTCAGCTCCGGCTTCCCAACTTCAATTTCGAGACGCTCGAAGTCACGGATGTAGCCTTCGGTCTTGAGGACCTCGAGCACATTCGAACGCAGTCGCGAGGCTGGACTGGAGATTTCAGAGAGACGCGCACGCTGCCCGTTTCTGATGCGGGTGAGCATATCGCCCAAGGGATCGGTCATCGTCATCGGCGTCTTCCTACCAGCTCGACTTAACCATTCCGGGAATCTGGCCAACCGAGGCCAGATCACGCAGCGCAATTCGTGAGAGGCGCAGCTTCCGGTAGACACCACGGGGCCGACCGCTGATCTCACAGCGGTTCCGCACACGGGTCTGCGAAGAATTCCGAGGCATCTCGGCGAGTTTCAAACTCGCCGCAAACCGCTCTTCTTGCGGAAGGGACTCGTCTTTGGCCGCCGCCTTTAGGCGCGCCCGTTTCGCCGCATACCGCGCCGCTAACTTGCGACGGCGGTTGTTCTTCTCGATGGCGCTTTTCTTTGCCATTTGACCTCTATTCCAGTCTTCGCTTAGGCGGCAAACGGCATGCCGAAACCGCGCAACAACTCGCGCGCTTCGTCATCGCTGCTTGCCGACGTGACAATGATTACGTCAAGACCTCGGATGGTCTCGGCCTTGTCGTAGTCGATTTCAGGGAAAACAATGTGCTCTTTGATGCCCATGGCGTAATTCCCACGCCCATCAAAGCTACGCCCAGACACGCCGCGGAAATCTCGCACGCGCGGCAGAGCAATGGTGATCAGGCGATCCAGAAACTCGTACATGCGTTCCCGGCGCAGCGTCACTTTGCAACCAATCCCCATATCCTCGCGTAGCTTGAAGTTGGCGATCGACTTTTTCGACTGCGTGATAACCGCTTTTTGGCCCGCGATGAGCGAAAGGTCTTCCGCCGCCGCATTGACCTTCTTGCTATCAGCAACAGCCTCGCCCACGCCCATATTCAGGACGATCTTCTCGATACGCGGCACCGCCATCGTGTTGGCATAGCCGAACCGTTCCACCAAGGAAGGCTTGATGTCGTTGTCGTAAACTTGTTTCAACCGAGTCGCCATGGCCGCCTACCTGTCAATCACTTCGCCGGAGCGCTTGGCGTAGCGGACCTTGCGGCCGTCTTCGAGGGTCTTGAAACCGACCCGACTGGGCTGCCCATCTTTTGGGTCCTCGATCGCCAAATTCGACAAATCAATCGACGCTTCCATTTCTTTGATGCCACCTGGATCGCCGGCGCCCGGCGCCTGATGGCGTTTCATCATGTTCACACCCTGGACAAATGCTCGATCGCTTGCGGTATCGACCCGCACGACGCTGCCTTTTTTGCCCTTTTCACGACCGTTCAAGACGATCACGTTGTCGCCCTTTTTGATTTTCGCCGCCATCACAACACCTCCGGCGCAAGAGAGATGATCTTCATGTACTTACGATCGCGAAGTTCCCGCGTCACCGGCCCAAAGATGCGGGTGCCGATCGGCTCATTCTCTTTTGAGATCAAAACCGCCGCGTTTTTGTCGAACCGGATGGCACTGCCGTCCTGGCGCCGAATTTCTTTCGCAGTGCGGACAATAACGGCGCGATGGATTTCGCCCTTTTTGACGCGGCCGCGCGGAATGGCCTCTTTGACCGAAACGACAATGATGTCACCGACAGACGCCGTCTTGCGCTTACTGCCGCCCAGCACCTTGATGCATTGAACGCGCCGCGCGCCGGAGTTGTCGGCGATCTCGAGATTTGTTTCGACTTGAATCATTGCTTGAACCTTAAAGGCGCGCGGCTATCCGCGGGCGACCTGCTCCACAACTTCCCAGGTCTTCATCTTAGAAATCGGCGCGCACTCCTGAATGCGCACAAAATCACCAACCTGATACTGATTGCCGGCATCGTGGGCGTGGTACTTCTTCGACCGCCGAATGAACTTCTTGTAGAGCGGATGTTGGACGCGGCGTTCGACGCGAACGACAACCGTCTTGTCGCCCGACTTGCTCACGACCGTTCCGGTCAGATTTCTTCTTGGCATCTCTATTCTTTCCGCTCTAGCTCGCCGGCTGCTGCTTGAGGACCGTCTTGATCCGCGCGATATCTCTGCGGACCTGACGAATCCGCGCAGTATTCTCGAGTTGACCACTCGCCCGTTGAAATCGAAGGTTAAATGCCTCTTTGCGCAGCCCAAGGAGTTCGTCCTTGAGTTCGTCGGCACTCTTACCCAGGAGTTGCTCGGCCTTCATTAGTGACCTCCTTCGCCCAGGCGGGTCACAACTTTGGTGCGCACCGACAACTTGGCGGCACCCAGCGCAAAGGCATTCTTGGCGACCGCCTCCGGCACACCATCGACTTCGAACATGATCCGGCCTGGCTTGACGCGGCACATCCAGTATTCCGGAGAGCCTTTGCCCTTACCCATCCGTACTTCGGTCGGCTTGGACGAAACCGGCACATCGGGGAAAATCCGAATCCACACACGTCCGGCACGCTTCATTTCGCGCGTAATGGCACGGCGCGCGGCTTCAATTTCGCGCGCATTGACCCGACCCGGACCAATCGCTTTCAAGCCGTAACCACCAAACGCCAGCGTCGTGCCACCCTTGGCGTTGCCATGGATGCGGCCCTTATGCGCCTTGCGATATTTTGTACGTTTCGGACTAAGCATGACTTACCTCAGTTGCGCGATGGCGCGCCGCCGCCTTGCTGTTGCTGTTCGGAGAGGCGCTTATCTTTGGCCATCGGATCGTGCGCCATGATCTCGCCGGTAAAGACCCAAACCTTCACGCCACAGGTACCGTAGGCCGTCTTTGCCGTCGATTCGCCATAGTCGATATCGGCACGCAACGTATGGAGGGGTACGCGACCTTCGCGATACCATTCCGTTCGCGCGATTTCAGCTCCACCGAGGCGGCCGCCGCAGTTGATCCGAATACCCTGGGCGCCGAGCCGCATCGCGGACTGCACCGCACGCTTCATGGCGCGCCGGAAGGCAACGCGTCGCTCGAGCTGTTGCGAGATATTGTCGGCAACCAGCTTTGCATCGATCTCAGGTTTGCGAATCTCGACAATGTTGAGATGCAATTCTGAGTTCGTGATCTTCGCGATCTCTGTCCGCAACCGCTCAATATCCGCACCCTTTTTGCCGATGACGACGCCAGGGCGGGCGGTATGGATCGTGATCCGGGCTTTCTTGGCGGGCCGCTCAATAATGACCTTGCTGACGCCAGCCTGGGAAAGCCGATCGGTGATGTACTTGCGAATCTTGAGATCTTCATGGAGCAAGCTTCCGTACTCGCTGTCGTTGGCGAACCAACGCGAGTCCCAGGTCCGATTGATCCCGAGGCGTAGCCCGATTGGATTAACCTTCTGGCCCATCAGTCCCCCTCGCGCTCGCGCACGACAATAGTAATGTTGCTATACGGCTTTTCGATGCGACCGACGCGGCCACGCGCCCGGGCCCGCCACCGGCGCATCACGAACGATTTGCCAACAGTTGCCTCGGAAACGACCAACCGATCGACATCGAGTTGATGATTGTTTTCAGCGTTTGCGATCGCCGACTGCAACAGCTTCTTCACTTCGTTCGAAACCCGGCGCGGCGAGAACGTCAAAGTCGACAGCGCCGACTCGGCGCTCTTGCCTCGGATGGCCGAGGCCACGAGGTTGAGCTTTTGCGGGCTAACGCGCACCGAACGCAACGTCGCGCTGGCCTCGTTATCGCCCAATCGGCGGGGTGCGGATGCTTTACTCATCGTCGCCCTAGCCCCTTGATGCTTTCTTGTCGGCACTATGGCCAGAGAACGTCCGGGTCGGCGAGAATTCACCGAACTTGTGCCCCACCATGCTTTCCGTCACCAACACAGGGATGAACTTTCGGCCGTTGTAAACGCCAAAGGTCAGACCAACGAACTGCGGCAGAATGGTCGAACGACGCGACCAAATCTTGATCACTTCCTTCCGACCAGACGCGCGAGCCGTCTCGGCCTTTTTCAATAGGTATCCGTCAACAAACGGACCCTTCCAAACGGAGCGAGCCACGCGGCCTCCTACTTCTTCTTACGGCGCCGACGCAGAATAAAGCGGTCGGTTGCCTTGTTGTTTCGTGTCTTGGCGCCCTTGGTCGGCTTGCCCCACGGGGTAACCGGGTGACGCCCACCTGATGTTCTGCCTTCGCCACCGCCGTGCGGATGGTCGATCGGGTTCATCGCCACACCGCGCACCGAAGGACGTTTGCCCTTCCAGCGTTTCCGCCCGGCATGCCCGAGCTTGATGTTCTGCTGGTCGGCGTTGGAAACGGCGCCCACGGTGGCCATGCACTCGGCGCGCACCATGCGCTGCTCGCCGGAGGAAAGCCTGATCAACGCATAACCGGCGTCCTTGCCGACCAGTTGAACATAGGTGCCGGCGGAACGTGCAATCTGTCCGCCCTTGCCCGGCTTGAGTTCGACGTTATGGATGATCGTGCCGACCGGAATGCTCTTCAAAGGCAACGCGTTGCCTGGCTTGATGTCGGCGCTCTCGCTGGACAGGACTTTATCGCCAACGCGCACCCGTTGCGGCGCAAGGATGTAGGCCTGATCGCCGTCGTCATACGCGATCAAGGCAATAAACGCCGTCCGATTGGGGTCATATTCGAGCCGTTCGACGGTGCCGCTTACGCCTGTCTTGCTGCGCTTGAAATCGATCTTACGATAGAGCTGCTTGTGCCCGCCGCCAATCCGCCGCGCGGTAATCCGGCCGGTGTTGTTGCGGCCACCCTTCTTGGTCTTGCCCTCGGTCAGCTTTTTGACCGGGCGGCCTTTCCAAAGCTCGGCGCGATCAACCAACACCAAGGCGCGCCGCGATGGAGTTGTTGGATTAAATGTCTTGAGCGCCATCGCCTAGACCCCTGTCGTCACATCAATCGACTGGCCCTCTTCGAGGGTCACCATCGCTTTTTTCGTGTCGGGACGGCGCCCGATCGTGCCGCGGAACCGCTTGATCTTGCCGTTCGAACGCAACGTATTCACCGCCTTGACCTTGACCTTGAACAGCTCTTCGATTGCTGTCTTGATCTCCGGCTTGCTCGCATCGATCGCAACCCGAAAGACAACCTGATTGTGCTCCGACGCCATCGTCGCCTTTTCGGTGATCACCGGCCCACGGACGATTTCAAACATCCGCTCCCGGCTTACTTCACAGCCCCTCATGCGAGCCTCCCTTGAAGAGCTTCGACCGCGGCCTTGGTCAGCACCAGGGTGTCGCGCCGCATGATGTCGTAGACGTTCGCACCTTGCTGCGGCAGCACATCCACCAAAGGAACGTTGCGCGCGGCCCAAGTGAAATTGGGATCAAGATCGGTACCGTCGATAATCAACGCCGATTCCCAACCCAGCGACTTGAGCTGCGAAATGAACTTCGCAGTTCGCAGTTCTGACAGTTTGGCGTCATCAAGGATCACCAATTTGCCTTCGGCTTGCTTCGCCGACAACGCGGACTTGAGCGCGAGCTTGCGAACTTTTTTTGGCAGCGCATGACCATGGTCACGCGGAATGGGGCCATGTGGCGTAGCGCCGCCGCGCATTTGGGTTGCCCGCGCCGAGCCCTGACGGGCGCGACCGGTGCCCTTCTGCTTGAAAGGCTTCGCCGTGGTGCCGCGAATCTCGCCAACCAGCTTGACCTTGTGGGTCCCGGCACGTCGCTTGGCCAATTGCCATCGCACCATCCGGTGAATGAGATCTGGTCGCGAGGGCAAGCCGAACACGGCATCATCGAGGTCGATGTCGCCTGCGGATTTGTTGTCGATCGTGGTGACTTTGGCTTTCATGAGCCTAGTCCTTCTTCTCGGCATCGGACGCCGGTTCGTCCGCGGGTGGCTGTTCGTCGGCAGGCGCCTCGGCAGGTGCCTCGCCTTCTCGCGCCGCCTCAGCGGGTACTTCCTCGGCCGAAGATGAGCCCCGCAGTTGCGCCGGATAGGGTGCATCGTCGGGGCGCGCCCGCTTGGCGGCGTCACGAACGAGGACCCAGCCGCCAGCAGCACCCGGAACGCTACCTTTAATGAAGATCAATCCTTCTGCGTCATCCGTGCTGACGACTTCAAGGTTCTGTAGCGTGACGCGTACGTCACCCATGTGCCCCGCCATCTTCTTACCCTTGAAGACCTTGCCGGGATCCTGACACTGACCGGTCGAGCCATGCGAGCGATGCGAAATCGACACACCGTGCGTTGCGCGCAGACCGGCAAAGTTGTGCCGTTTCATCGCACCAGCAAAGCCCTTACCGATCGATGTTGCCGACACATCGACAATCTGCCCGGAGACAAAATGTGCGGCAGATAATTCGGCACCAATATCGATCAGACCGTCTTCGGCAACCCGAAACTCGGCGAGACGCCGCTTGGGTTCAACTTTCGCCTTTGCGAAGTGACCGCGCATGGCGCCTGGGACGTTCTTTACTTTGGCAGTGCCGGCACCAAGCTGAACGGCAGTGTAGCCGTGCTTGTCCTGTGTCCGCTGGTCGACGACCTGGAGGTTGTCGACCTTAAGAACCGTTACCGGCAAATGACGCCCGTCGTCTGAAAAGACGCGCGTCATGCCAACTTTTTTTGCAATGAGACCGGTACGCATGGCTAACCTAAAGTTTGATCTCCACATCGACACCGGCGGCAAGGTCGAGCTTCATGAGCGCATCAACCGTTTGCGGGGTCGGATCGACGATATCGAGCAGACGACGATGGGTGCGAATTTCGAATTGCTCGCGCGACTTTTTGTCGATGTGCGGCGACCGAAGCACCGTGTACTTTTCGATCTTGTTGGGGAGCGGAATTGGTCCACGGACGCCCGCACCGGTTCTCTTCGCAGTCGTGACGATTTCGTTCGTCGACTGATCGAGAACTCTGTGGTCGAACGCCTTAAGGCGGATCCGAATATTTTGACTATCGATCGCCATGTTTTCCTCTACCGCCCAACAACTCTCTTATTCGATGATTGAAGCAACGACGCCGGCACCGACGGTACGGCCACCTTCGCGAATGGCGAAGCGCAAGCCATCGTCCATCGCAATCGGCGCGATCAACTCAACCTCCATCGTCACATTGTCGCCAGGCATCACCA
>CALJDF010000199.1 GCA_938023835.1 uncultured Alphaproteobacteria bacterium | reverse complement strand
GCGGCCGCGGCCGGCCGTGTCGGCGAGACGGTGTTGTTTTCCCTGCTCGTGTTGGGAGAGGCCCACCCGGCCGAAACCGATCCCGACACCATCTCGCGCGTGATCGCGGCGCTTGCGGATGTCGGGCTGGTGGATGACGCGCGGGCGTTGGCACTCGAGGCGATTGTCGGTCGGAGCCTCTAGATGCCGCGCCGCCAAAGCGCCGAAAACCTGATCGAACGCTTTCTCGAAATGATTTCCGCCGAACAAGGTGTGTCGCCAAGGACCCTCGACGCCTATGGGCGCGACCTCGAGGTGTTTGCCCTGTTCCTGAAGCAAAAAAAAGACGATGCGACGGTTTGCGAGGGTGGCCGGTTAAGGGCTTTTGTTGCGGAACTTGGGTCCCGCGGCCTCGCACCCGCGACGATCTCGCGAAAAATTTCGACCCTGCGGCAGTTCTTCAAGTTCCTCGTCCTTGAAGGATTGCGAGAAGACGATCCGTCGTTGCTGATCGATGCGCCCCGACAAGGACGCGCGCTTCCCCGCGTCCTGTCCGACAGTGAGGTTGATGCCCTTTTGCTTCAGGCGCGCGACAATAAGGGTCCAGAGTGCGTGCGCACCAGCGCACTCGTTGAACTTCTCTACGCCTGTGGTCTTCGGGTGAGCGAGCTCGTAGGTCTGCCACTCACGAGTGTTGATCTGGATGCGGAACTCGTGCTCGTGGTGGGCAAGGGTGGTCGGCAGCGCTATGTGCCGATCGGTGAGTCCGCCACTTCCGCCGTCAAAGCCTATCTTCGCGAGCGCGATGCCTTCCTTCCGGGCGACCAGGGATCTCCCTGGCTGTTCCCGTCGCGCGGTCGAAGCGGGCACTTGTCGCGTCAGCGCTTTGCTCAAATCCTTGACGACCTTGCCATCGGCGCGGGCGTTGACCCCCGGCGCGTTTCGCCCCACGTATTGCGCCATGCCTTTGCGTCGCATCTCCTGGCAAACGGTGCCGATCTCCGAGCGGTGCAACAAATGCTTGGCCATGCCGATATTTCCACGACTCAGATCTATACTCACGTCCTGGAAGAACGATTGAAACGAACAGTGACGGCGTATCACCCCCTCGCAAAAGAAACGGTTGCCTAATGAGTACGTTCCTCGATTTCGAAAAACCTGTTGCCGAACTTGAAGGCAAGATTAAGGAACTTCGGCACACCGCCGATGGGGGCGAAGTCAATATCTCCGAAGAATTGGCGCGCCTTGAATCAAAGGTCGACCAAGTCCTCAAGCAGATCTATGGCAAACTTTCGCCTTGGCAAAAGATGCACGTGGCGCGGCACCCAAACCGGCCGCACTTCTCGGACTACATGACCGAGTTGTTTGAGGATTTCGTCGAATTGTGCGGCGACCGTGCTTTCGGCGATGACACGGCATTGGTTGGCGGGATCGCGAGATTTCGCGGTCGATCCGTCTTTGTCATTGGCCATGAAAAAGGCAGCGGCACAGAAGGACGCGTGCGACACAATTTTGGGATGGCGCACCCGGAGGGGTACCGGAAGGCGGTTCGCCTGATGGAACTCGCGAACCATTATGGGTTGCCGTTGCTGACCTTTATCGACACGCCAGGCGCGTATCCGGGTGTCGAGGCGGAAGAACGTGGCCAATCCGAAGCCATCGCGCGAGCGATTGAGGCCAGCCTCCGGCTCGATGTGCCTTTTGTGGCGTCCATTGTCGGCGAAGGCGGGTCTGGTGGGGCAGTGGCGCTCGCCACGGCGGACGCGGTTCTGATGCTTGAGCATGCGATTTATTCGGTGATCTCGCCGGAGGGGTGTGCGTCGATTTTGTGGCGGAGCGCCGCAAAAGCCCAGGATGCCGCCAACGCGCTGAAAATGACCGCCGTGGACCTTTTGGAACTTGGCGTGATCGACCGGGTGGTGGCCGAGCCGCTTGGTGCGGCGCACCGCCAACCAGACGCGGCGATCAGGTCACTGGGCGACGAAATTGAGCGGGCCTTGAAGAAGCTGACCGATGAACAGGGCGACTCGCGTCGCACGCGCCGACGCGAGAAATTCCTCGCGATGGGCCGACCGCCGGCGGCCTAATCGGCGCCGACGCCTACGCCAAGCGACCGTGGCAGTGCTTGTATTTCTTGCCGGTGCCGCATGGACAGGTTTCGTTGCGACCGACCTTTCCCCAGGTTGAGGGGTCATTGGGGTCGCGCGGACCGGCTTTGGCGGTGCGAACGAGTGTGGTCGTGCCCGCAGATTCCATTTCGTTTCGCCCGGTGTTCGGGTCGTTATGAATCTCTTGGGTCTCTTGCTCAGGCCGCGCCGCCGCAGCTTGGGCCGCCGTCGGCGCATCCATTTGCAATTCGACGTTTGATAGGTAGGTCGTCAGGTTGACCCGCAACGAAGACAGCATCGTCTCGAACATGTTGAATGCCTCGCCCTTGTACTCGTTCAAGGGGTCGCGTTGCCCGTAAGCGCGCAAACCGATGCCTTGGCGAAGATGATCTAATGCGAGCAGGTGGTCCTTCCAGTGCTGGTCGAGCACTTGCAGCATGAGGCTCTTTTCGACGACCCGCCAAACGTCGGGCCCGTAGCGCGTCGCTTTTTCGGCAAATCGTCTGTTCACGGCGTCCGTAAGGCGGTAATTGATCTCTTCGTCGGCAATACCTTCTTCGGCGGCCCATTCCTTGATCGGCAGATCCAGCGCGAAAATTCGTTTCGCTTCCAACGCGAGCGTCTCAGTCTCCCATTGCTCGGCATAAGCCTTCTCGGGGATGTGTGTCGCAACGAGATCTTCGATGACTTGGTCGCGCATATCTTTGAATGTTTCGGAGACGTCGTTGCTCTCCATCAGGTCGATGCGCTGGTCGTAGATCACCTTGCGTTGATCGTTCATCACGTCATCGAACTTCAGAAGGTTCTTACGAATATCGAAGTTGCGGGCTTCGACTTTTTGTTGAGCTTTCTCTAGGGCTTTGTTGATCCAGGGGTGGACGATCGCTTC
>CALJDF010000198.1 GCA_938023835.1 uncultured Alphaproteobacteria bacterium | reverse complement strand
GAATCGGCCCGTTGCGGAGCCCGACCGCCGCCACCGCTGCTGCCACCGCACGTTCTACCGCCTCTTGCTGCGTGGTCGCCAGGCGTGAGGGCGTCACGTAAATCGTCTCTTCGAAAAATGGGCCGTCAAGCGGGTCGGGTTTGTCGAAGATCGCCAACGTTGTGAGCGCGCCATCATCCAAGAGCCCCTCAAGGGCCACCTCGACACCCGGCAGAAACGACTCGACCAGAATCGACCGGGACGCCGGGTTGCGAAGGCCGGGATCTTCGGCGCGAATAATCCGCGCCACCCGCACGAACGCCGTGTGGAATGCGTCGTCGTCGTCGGCGCGAATCACACCCCGGCTTGCCGACATCGAGAGCGGCTTTACGACGCATGGTAAGCCGATCCTGTTCGTGGCCGGCCCCTTAATCGGCACCACGTCAAAGCGTGCCTGGGGCAAGCCTGCCCCGGACAGAACCTCGCGCAACCGCCGCTTATTGCCGGCCGTTTCAATTGAATCAGGACGATTGTGGGGTAAACCCAACGCTTGGCTGCCCCGCGCGGCCAACAACGTCGGCCCTTCATCGACGGCAATGATCGCATCCAGGGGGTGCTGGGCCGCATAATCCGCAATCTGCGCGATCCCCAAATTGTGGTTCGAGAAATCAAGCGCCAAGGTCCCTGCGCCGGGCACCGCCGTCCCGGGGCCATCGCCAACCCCAACGACGACCTCTGCGCCGGTGGCCTGCGCCGCCGCCAAGAAATCGCCAATGCGATACGACGATGTCGGCACCAGCAGGAGAAGCCGCGGCACGGGACTAGATCGCGTTGCGTTGGAGGTCCGTCGGCTCCGCGCAGCAGTACCAGGGTTCGCTCATGTGCGGGATCGCGGCCACTGCCGGAAACGCCGGCAACGGACGATCGTGGCCCACGGCCCTTTGCGCCAAGGACCAAACCCGCGCAAAGGCCGCCTCGCGCGGCTCGCCCGCCGCTTCGGACTCCTCGACGGTGCGCTGGACGCCTTGCTGCAACGCATCGACCCTCGGGTCAGGGTGTCGCCACTGGTAGCTGAGCCCAGCAGGATCAAATGCGCCGAGCGCGTCTTTCATCGCCGGATGATCAACTAGCAACGACCCACGCGGGACCAAAAGTCGGATCGCCAATTGGATCGGCGCGACGTTGCCGACCAATCGTAACGCGGCAATATCCTCAAGAAGGGCCGCATAGCCTTCCAGCGTGGTCCAAGGTGCAAACGGCACAAAGGTCGGCGATAGGGTTAGCCCGGCCTCCCGTGCCAACGCGACGGCTTCGACAAGGTCAGCGCGCGTGTGCCCTTTGTCCAATATCTCAAGGCTAACGTCGTCCAAGGCCTCGACGGCCGTGGTCACAAACAAACATCCAGTCTGTTTGAGATCTGCCAGTAAGTCGCGGTGACGCAACAAATGCTCGACCTTGATCGTCGCGTCATAGGTGAGGTCCGGGAACCGTTCATGCAGGGCGGTGACCACGGCCATCGCATGGCGCGGGCCGTTCAAGAAATCGGGATCGCCAAACGAAATGTGTCGGGCCCCGGCGGCAACCTGTTGGGCAATATCGTCCAAAACAACGTCGCGTTGCACGACGCGAAACGCGCCATTGTAGACCGGCACAACCGGACAGTGGCGACACCGATGTTTGCAGCCGCGGCTGGCTTCTGTGTAGCCGGCCACAATCTCACGTCCATCCACGGCGCGCAGCTTGCCGTACGCGCTTACGTCAGGAAGACCGCCGCGATCAGGCAAACGAAACTGCAGCTTGTCCAAATGTACCGTCGCCCCGTTGCGGACGACGTCACCGCCCGCCGCCAAGGCTTCGTAAACACCCACCAAGACCGCCTCGTATTCGCCACCGATCACCGTCGAAACGCCGATCGAGCGAAGATGATCTTCGTTCACCGACGCATAGAGGCCGTAAGCCGCGATATGCGCGGTCGGGTTCATCGCGCGAACTTTAGGAATGATCTCCGACGCCAGCCGCGTCGCGGTATGCATGGGAACGTGGAAAGCAACCAGCGTCGCTTGCTTGATCGCATCCTCATCTAGGCGATCAAGGGAGAGATCCAGACACCGCACGGTGGCGCCGGCATCACGCAACCACGCCGCGGGCGAGGACAGCCCGAGCGGTTGATGGCCGAGGTCGTAGGTCGAGGCGAGAACGACGTGCATCGCGGCAGCCCTGCTGCGGCTCTAGTACGCTTCCATGCCCCCTTTCCCGGGCGCGAAATAGGGGTTCTGTCCGCCCGCGTGATCGGTGGAGTCGAGGACCGCATTGATCGAGGGGACAGCCTGCTTGATCGCCACCTCGACACCTTGCTTGAGTGTGACGTCGGCCATCCCGCATCCTTGGCAGCCGCCTTCGAGACGGATGAAGACGGTATCGCCTTGCACATCGACGAGCGCGATATGGCCGCCATGCATCGCCACCGACGGGTTGATCTGTTCGTCCAGCACTTGTTTGACGGCGCGCCCTTCGGGCGTGTCGAGGCCGGGCTTGGGAATCGCGTCGAGATGATCGACGACGCGTTCCACCTCCGGGATAAAGTGCCGGATCATGTTCTCGATGCCGCCGATCAAGCTACGCGCCGACCCCTTGAGTTCGAGAATGACGTCGCCATCGTTGAAATCGACGAACTCGACCTCACCGCCATCGCGACTCACGACCGGCATGATGCGCTCGTCGATGATCTCGCGAATCTTGTTGTGCAGCGGATTGTCATCCTGAGACGCCGCCTCGGCTTTAGGTGTGTCGGTACTGAGGATCGGGTGGCCGTGGGTCAGGTGATCCATGATCGCGACCAACATTGCGGGCTTGAGGTCGGTCCAATCGGCATCGGGATGCTTTTCGACGATGATCGCCGCCTGCAGCAGCGTGACCCGTGTGATGTTCCCCGCCTCGAACAACCGCGCCGCCAACGGTGAACCCGCCTGGGCCTCTTCGGCGCTCGCGAAGGTCTGTTCGCCGCCCTGCGCCAATATTTCCTGTCCGGGGTTAAACCGGAGTTGGGCGGGATCCGCCAATTGTTCGGTCTGGATGAACATTTTTAATCCTGACTAATTCAGTCGATTATTCGGCAATGTACGCATTTGCGAACGGCAATCAAGGGCTGGACGCGCGTTTCGGCGACAGTCTCACAACTTGGCGACCACAGAACACATTCGTTGAATTCAACCCGGTCTGCGCCTACTTTAGTGTCAATTCGCAACGGCAGCAGCCTGTTGTTCATTTACACTCACTTTTGTTTATATTTATCAACATCGGTGATGGGTCAGAACGCAGTGTAGTGGACCTGCCGGTCAGGGGGACCTCATCCCAGAGGCAATGACGGCGCGCGCAGACTTGACCGACCGCGATGCACTCGCGGCGCGGTATCACCGATGTCGTGCGCTCACCGAAGACCTCACGGCGCACCTTGAGCCTGAAGACCAAATTCCGCAATCGATGCCGGACGCAAGCCCGACCAAATGGCATCGGGCCCATACCGCCTGGTTCTTCGACACGTTCCTGTTGCAGCCGTATCTCGCAGGCTACACATCGCCCAACCCCACCTATGGGTTTCTGTTCAATTCCTATTACGAGGCGGTTGGTACGCGTCACCCACGGCCACAGCGCGGGCTGGTCACGCGCCCCACGGTGCCCGAAGTCACCGACTACCGCGGCATCGTCGACGAGGCCATGAGTCGTTTGATCGCAAACGCAGATGACACCCAGTGGAAAACGATCGCTCCGTTGATCGAACTTGGCATCGCCCACGAGGAACAGCACGACGAGCTGCTTCTAATGGATATCTTGAATCTGTTTTCGCACAACGCGCTGCGGCCGGCCTTCGCCGCGTATCACCCCTCGGGCGCAAGCCAATCCGATACGCTTGAGTGGATCGGATTTGACGGCGGGATTGTTGAGATCGGCCACGACGGCGTGGGCTTCGCGTTCGACTGCGAGGGACCACGCCACCAAACGCTGATCCGTCCCTTCCGAT
>CALJDF010000197.1 GCA_938023835.1 uncultured Alphaproteobacteria bacterium | reverse complement strand
GCAGGCCGCCTCTCCGACGGCCATCAGGCCCGGCACAATCGTCTCGGGATCGCCGTCCTTCCTGGTGAGAACCTGGCCATGGAAGTTGGCCGGGATGCCGCCCATGTTGTAGTGCACCGTCGGCAGTACCGGGATGGGTTCTCGGGTGACGTCGACGCCGGCAAAGACTTTGGCGCTCTCGGCAATACCTGGTAGCCGTTCGCCGATGATGTTGGGGTCGAGATGGTCGAGATTAAGGTAGATGTGGTCCTTGTTCGGACCTACCCCGCGACCTTCGCGAATCTCGATCGTCATCGAACGGCTCACCACGTCGCGGGATGCCAAATCCTTGGCGTGCGGGGCATAGCGCTCCATGAACCGCTCGCCTTCCGAATTGACCAAGTAGCCACCTTCGCCGCGGACCCCTTCGGTGATCAACACGCCGGCACCGTAAACCCCGGTCGGATGGAACTGCACGAATTCCATGTCTTGTAACGGCAGTCCTGCACGCAGCACCATCGCGTTGCCGTCGCCGGTACACGTATGCGCCGAGGTGCACGAGAAATATGCGCGGCCATAGCCGCCCGTCGCCAGCACCGTTTGGTGCGACCGGAACAGATGCAAACTGCCGTCGTCGAGGTTCCACGCAAGACAGCCCACGCAGGTCCCGTCCTCGTCCATGATCAGATCGAGGGCGATATATTCCACGAAGAACTCGGCCTTATGGCGCAGCGCCTGCTGATACAACGAATGCAGGATCGCGTGCCCGGTGCGGTCGGCCGCGGCGCAGGTGCGCTGCGCCGTGCCTTCGCCGAAGTTCGTGGTCATGCCGCCGAAAGCACGCTGATAGATGTTGCCGCTGTCGGTGCGCGAAAAGGGCACGCCATAGTGTTCCAGCTCGATCACCGAGGCGGGGCCTTCCTTGCACATGTACTCGATCGCGTCTTGGTCACCGAGCCAGTCCGACCCCTTGACGGTGTCGTACATGTGCCAGCGCCAATCGTCAGGGCCCATATTGCCGAGAGCGGCAGAGATGCCGCCCTGTGCGGCGACGGTATGAGAGCGCGTGGGGAACACTTTGGTGACGCAGGCGGTCTTGAGGCCCTTTTCGGCCATCCCGACAACGGCGCGCAAACCCGCACCCCCAGCGCCGACCACGACGACGTCATACAAGTGTTCTGTGATGGGATAGGCGTCGGTCATTCTGGGTCAGCCCCCGAAAGCAACAAAAAGAACAGAGAGTGCGCAGGCCAAGGCACCCACGAGACAAGCGCCGGACGTCAGCATGAGCGAACCAAGTTTGAGCATCTCGGCGTGAACGTAGTCTTCGATGACGACCTGCAGTCCAAGCTTCAAGTGATAAAACATGAAGCCGATCGTCAGCAGCAGGAGGCCGGCAACTACCGGGTGGCCGATCCATGCGCGCACTTCCTCGTAAGACGCGCCGGCCATCACCATCATCGAAATGACAAACCACGTGGCCAGCAGCATCAGAGCAACCGCGGTAACGCGTTGGTGCCACCAATGTTGGGTGCCTTCCTTAGCGGAGCCCAAGCCCCGCGCGCGACCCATATGTGTTCTCAAGCTCATGGTCATCCCCGGATCTCGTAGCCGATAATCCATGTCGCCACCGTCAGAACCACGGTGCCGACCAAGACCGCAATTCCACTCTTGCGCGCGGTGCCGAGTTCAAAACCTTTGCCGGCATCCCAGAACAAATGGCGGGCGCCGTTGCAAAAGTGGAACATCAACGAAACGGTAAATCCGAGCAGAATGATGCGCCCGATCCAGCTGTCGAGAAACGCCTGCGCGTCAGCGAACCAATTCGGGCCCGCCGCGGCCGCGATTAGCCAGTAGGTCATCAGAAGTGTGCCTAGGCCCAACCCGACCCCGGTGATCCGGTGCAGAATCGACAGGGCCATCGATATCGGCCACCGATAGATTTGGATGTGCGGGGAAAGGGGGCGGTCTTGCAGACTCATGAGCGCGGCCTTTTTCAGCGTCGTCGCGGCGACAACGGGCGATGTTCCTTGCGGACCGGCGTAGGATTTGCCGAAATGAAGGCCCGATTAGAAACCGCGCCTACCGGCAAGTCAATCAAACGCGAACGAATTGCAACTGCGCCAAACGCAGGGAATCCGCTACCTATGGCCAATGTTTCGTTTCAATCTCATGTCGCCGCGGGTGCTGTCGGCAACAGTGCTGCCGCGATGGTCTACCAGGCGTTCGGACAATCGCTGTGGGCGATCCCAACGGTCCTCTACTCCAATCATCCGGCCGGGCGCGCCTTTGCCGGAGAGAGCGTCGCACCAAACCTGCTGCGCCGCTTCGCCGACGCTTTCGCGACAAACGGATTGATCGATCAGGTCGCGCGCGTGCAAAGCGGGTACCTCGGTGCACTCGGTCAAGCCGACGCCATCCTCACCTTGTTGGCCGCTGCCAGGAAGTCGGGCCGCACGGTGTCGTATGTCTGCGACCCGGTGATGGGTGATCGAGAAGCGGGGCTCTATGTCTCGACCGATGTCGCCGCGGCGATCCGCGATACCTTGGTACCGGTGGCAGATGCCGTGACCACCAATCTATTCGAATTGGAATACCTCTCCGGTGCGCCCGTCGACTCGACGGCGCAGGTGTGGGCCGCCATGCGATCGGTTCAGGCCGCGGGACCGTCCATCGTGGTTGCGACCTCTGTGGTCGTGCGGGAATCGACGCCTGACCACGTCGACACCTTCTTGCTGGAGGGGGACGAGGGCTGGAGCGTTTCTGTGCCACGTATCCAATGCCCCGCGCATGGCGCGGGCGACGTCATGACGGCCGCTTTTCTGGCACGGATGGCGCTCGGCGACCCACCGCCTCGCGCACTATCGCTGGCAGTATCGTCGGTTCACGCGATTCTTCGGGCGGCGGGCGATCAGCCCGATCTGGCGCTTCACGTGGCACAGAGCGACTTGACGTTGCCCGCGCCGGTGTTTCCTGCCGTGCCTACGCGGCTTTCTTCAGATGCCGATTGATGAGCGACTCAGCAATCTGGACGGCGTTGAGAGCCGCCCCTTTGCGCAGGTTGTCCGACACGACCCAAAGGTTCAGGCCATTCTCAACCGTGACGTCTTCCCGGATGCGGCTCACAAAGGTCGCGTAATCGCCAACGCAATCGATCGGCGTCGTATAGCCACCATCCTCGGCCTTATCGACCAACATCAATCCCGGTGATTCACGCAAGAGATCACGCGCCTCGGCCGCAGACATGGGGCGCTCAAGCTCAAGGTTCACCGCCTCAGCATGCCCGACGAAGGTCGGTACGCGAACGCAGGTGGCCGAAAGCTTGATCTTTGGATCAAGAATCTTCTTGGTCTCGACCATCATCTTCCACTCTTCTTCGGTGGTGCCGTCCTCCATGAACCCACCGATATGGGGGATCACGTTGAAAGCGATCTGTGTCGGGAATTGTTCGGGCACGATGGGGTCATTCACGTAAATGCCCTTGGTCTGATTGAACAATTCGTCCATCGCCTCCTTGCCGGCGCCCGATGTCGATTGATACGTCGACACCACGACGCGCTTGATGGTGGCCGCGTCGTGGATCGGCTTCAATGCGACAACGAGCTGCGCCGTTGAGCAATTGGGGTTGGCGATGATGTTCTTCTTCGAATAGCCGGCGATCGCATCGGCGTTTACTTCCGGCACGATCAACGGCACATCGGGGTCCATGCGGAACTTCGAGGCGTTGTCGATCACAACGCACCCGGCCTTAGCGGCAATCGGCGCGAATTCCGTGGATACCGGCGAGCCCGCGGCGAATAGCGCGATATCGGTGCCCGCGAAGTCGAAGTCGTCCAACGATTGGATGCGCAGGTTCTTTTCGCCGTATGAAACTTCTTTACCGGACGACCGGGTGGAGGCGAGGGGGATCACCTCGCTCATCGGGAACTGTCGTTCGGCAAGAATGTTCAGCATCTCGCGGCCGACATTTCCTGTCGCCCCGACAACTGCTACGCGATAACTCATGGTCTTGGCTCCTGCGGGCCGTTAGGCGGCCAGTGCGCTTAATTCGTCCAATACGGCATCACCCATGCCGTCGGTGGACACCTTCTTCATTCCAGGTTGCATGATATCGGGCGTTCTCACGCCACGATCAAGCACTTGGGCCACCGCGGCCTCGATTAGGTCGGCCTCTGCCGAGAGACCGAAGGAATAGCGCAGCAGCATGCCAAAACTCAGGATTTGCGCCAGCGGATTGGCCACGCCCTGGCCGGCAATATCCGGCGCACTGCCGTGGCAAGGCTCGTACAAAGCGGGGCGGCGGCCATTGTCGTCCACCGCACCCAATGAGGCCGACGGCAGCATGCCGATCGACCCCGTCAGCATGGCGGCCTGGTCCGATAGCATGTCGCCGAACAGATTGTCGGTCACGATGACGTCGAACTGCTTGGGCGCGCGCACCAACTGCATGGCGCAGGCATCGGCCAGCATGTGGCTGAGTTCGACATCTTGGTAAGACGCCTTATGCACCTCGGTCACGACCTCGCGCCACAAGACACCGGTCTCCATGACATTTGATTTCTCGACCGAGCACACGCGGTTGTCGCGCTTGCGGGCAAGATCGAACGCGACATGCGCGGCACGCTCGATCTCTTGCGTCGTGTAGATTTGCGAGTCGATCGCGCGCTTGGACCCATCGGCCTGCGTCGTGATCTCTTTGGGTTCGCCAAAATACACCCCGCCGGTCAGTTCACGCAGGATCATGATGTCGAGGCCAGAAACCAACTCGGTCTTAAGGCTTGACGCTTCGGCCAGCGCCGGGAACACCGTCGCGGGGCGCAAGTTGGCAAAAAGATCCAGCTTCTTGCGGATCCGCAGCAGACTGTTCTCGGGTCGCACGTCGCGCGCCACGCCGTCCCACTTGGGGCCGCCGACCGAACCGAACAAGATTGCGTCGGTATCGATCGCTTTCTGCATTGTCTCGTCGGTCAGCGAGGTGCCATGCGCGTCGTAGGCCGCGCCGCCGACCAAATCCTCGGTCAGGTCGAACTTCAGCGCCCGCTTGCTGGCGAACCAATCGACGACACGCAGGGCCTGTCCGGTGCATTCCGGACCGATACCGTCACCGGCGAGGACGAGGATCTTCTTGTTGCTCATGTCGGCAATCTTCCTAAAGCCAGGGGCGGTCGGCGCCGAGGCGTGCTTCGTAGTTTGTGATGTCGGCCTCGTGCTGCAGCGTCAGTCCGATGTCGTCCAGCCCATTAAGCAGGTTGTGCCGCCGATTGGGTTCGATGTCGAACGCCACTTCGGAACCATCGGCACGCTTGATGACCTGCTTTTCCAAATCGACTGTCAGCGTCGCGCCTTGCTGGGCGTCCTTCATCAAGGCGTCGCGATCTTCGGGCGATACCACGATCAACAAGATCCCGTTCTTGGCCGAATTGTTGAAGAAGATGTCGGCAAAGCTTGTCGAGATCACGCAGCGAATGCCGAAATCAGCCAGCGCCCAGGGCGCATGCTCGCGGCTCGAGCCACAACCGAAGTTGTCACCGGCCACGATAATCTTGGCGTCGCGGAAGGGGTCCTGGTTCAAAATGAAATCAGGCTTCTCCGCGCCCGATTCGTCGAACCGCATGCGGAAGAACACGACCTTCCCGAGACCCGTCCTCTTGATCGTCTTGAGGAACTGCGCCGGGATAATCATGTCGGTATCGATGTTTTTCAGCGGCATGGGGGCTGCGGTACCGGTCAGAACGCCAAACTTTTCCATAGGTCAGATCCGTTCGTTGTCGAGGGCGCGAACATCGGCCAGGTGGCCGGTGACCGCGGCGGCGGCGGCCATCCCAGGGCTGACGAGATGCGTGCGTGCCCCGGTGCCTTGGCGGCCTTCGAAGTTGCGGTTAGAGGTCGAGGCGCAGCGCTCGCCCGATCCCACTTTGTCGGGGTTCATCCCCAGGCACATCGAGCACCCGGGCTCACGCCATTCCCAACCGGCATCGAGAAAGATCTGGTCGAGACCTTCCTCTTCGGCCTGTTGCTTTACGAGACCGGAGCCCGGCACAACCAACGCCGTCACCCCGTCGGCAACCTTGCGGCCTTTGGTGATCGCGGCGGCGTTGCGCAGGTCTTCAATGCGGGCATTGGTGCACGACCCGATAAAGACGCGATCGACCTTGATCTCTTCGATCGGCATCCCGGGCGTCAGGCCCATGTAATCGATCGCGCGCTCCATCGCGACCTTCTTTGCCTCGTCCTTGGCATCGGCGGGGTCCGGCACCTTGCCGGTGATCGGCGCGACGTCTTCCGGGCTCGTGCCCCACGTCACCTGCGGTACGATGTCCGAGGCATTGATGGTGACCTCTTTGTCGTAGGTCGCACCGTCGTCCGACGGCAGCGATTGCCAATACGCCAACGCCTGTTCCCACTGCCCGCCTTTTGGCGCCATGGGGCGACCCTTCACGTAATCAAATGTTGTCACGTCCGGTGCGATCAAACCGGCGCGGGCACCGGCTTCGATGCTCATGTTGCACACGGTCATGCGCGATTCCATCGACAGATCGCGCACCGCTTGCCCGGCATATTCAATGACATGCCCGGTGCCACCTGCGGTGCCGATCTTGCCGATGATCGCCAAGATCAAGTCCTTCGCGGTCACGCCGTTGTTCAGCGCGCCTTCGACGGTCACCCGCATGTTGGCGGGCCGTTTCATCGGCAGCGTTTGCGAGGCCAGCACATGTTCCACTTCGGACGTGCCGATGCCGAACGCGAGCGCGCCGAACGCGCCATGGGTTGCCGTATGCGAATCACCGCACACCACTGTCATCCCTGGCTGCGTCAGGCCTTGTTCGGGGCCGATGATGTGGACGATGCCCTGACGGATATCTTCGATGGGGATATAGGGCACACCAAAGTCCGCGACATTTTTCTTCAGCGTTTCCAGCTGAAGACGACCCTCTTCATCTCCGATTACCTGCAACCGATCGGCGGTGGTCGGCACGTTGTGATCCGGTACCGCCAGGGTACGCTCGGGACTGCGAACCTTGCGTCCTGCCAACCGCAGCCCTTCGAATGCCTGCGGGCTGGTGACTTCGTGCACCAGGTGGCGGTCGATGTAGATGATCGCGGCGCCGTCCTCGACCTCTTTGACGAGGTGGGCATCCCAAATCTTGTCGAACAATGTGCGTGGATTTGCCATCGAGCTCTAGTCCTTCGTGGTCTGCTATTCGCTCGCGCTATCGGTCTTGACCTTGGCTTTGGCCGCAGCCTCCGCCGGACGCCGATCATCGCGCTTCTCGGCGATGCGGGCGCGCTTACCGGTGCGGCCCCGCAGGTAGTAGAGCTTAGCGCGGCGGACATCGCCGTGCCGCACAACCTCGATCCCCGCAATTTGCGGCGAGTGGAGTTGGAAGATGCGCTCCACGCCCTCACCGTAGGACAGCTTGCGTACCGTGAAGGAAGAATTGATGCCGCGGTTCTTGCGCGCGATACACACGCCCTCGAAAACCTGCACGCGCTCGCGTTCGCCTTCGACGACCTTGATGCTCACACGCAACGTCGCACCGGGGCCAAACTCAGGCACGGTTGTGCCGAGGCGCTCGACCTGATCTTTCTCAAGTTGCTCAATAATGTTCATGGCTAAATCCTTGCCTTTCTACTGTCGACGGACCGGCTCCAGAGGTCTGGCCGCCGTTGTCTGGTGATTCTGTTCGACTCGTTCTGACGCCATTCGCGAACCCGTTCGTGATGACCGGAGATCAGCACGTCGGGCACCGCCATCCCCTCCCAAACGCGGGGCCGGGTGTAATGCGGGTATTCGAGGAGGTCTCCTTCGAAGGACTCCTCGGAAAGACTTTCTTGGTCGCCGAGTACGCCCGGTACCAACCGGACCACGGCATCGATCAGGGCGATCGCCGCAGGCTCGCCGCCCGACAGGACGAAATCGCCCAAGCTGACTTCTTCGATGTCGCGCGCTTGCAAGATGCGCTCGTCGACGCCTTCAAAGCGACCGCAGATCAGGGTCACGACGTCCACCGTTGCCAGTTCTTTGACCAGCGATTGGGTCAACGGCGTGCCGCGCGGTGAAAGATAGATTTGCCGGCGCGTCTGCGCCGGGCGGTGCGCCGCCGCGTGATCAAGACCGGCCGCCACCACGTCGGGTCGGATGACCATCCCAGGCCCGCCGCCGAACGGCGTGTCGTCAACGGTCCGGTGCTTATCGGTCGCAAAGTCGCGCAGGTCGATCACGTCAAGCGACCAAAGCCCGGCGTCCAATGCCTTGCCGGCCAGCGACAATCCCAGCGGACCAGGGAACGCCTCCGGTAGCACGGTCAGAACCTGGGCGGACCATGAAGGCGTCGCGTTCATGACGGCGCGCCTTCGGTTTCGATTTCCTCGGGCACCACCACCACGATGTGCTGGCCGTCCTCGATCTCAGGCACGAAGTCATGGGTAAACGGCACCATGATCGACGCGTTTCCGTCATCGGGCGCGATCTCGATCACGTCACCGGCGCCAAAATTGTGAATCCCCGACACGCGACCGATCGTTTGCCCGCTGTCGTCGATTGCCTTCAGCCCGATCAGGTCCACAACATAGAACGCGTCGCCCTCGATCTGCGGAAACAGCGCGCGATCGACGAACAAAGACGTGCCACGCATGGCCTCAGCATCGGTGCGCGAGTCGACGCCCGCGAAGTGCGCCACAAAGGTGTCGCCCTTCAACGGTCGTGCGCGCGTAACGCGATACTCTTGCGTGCCGTGTTCGTCTTGAAACATCTCGTACGAACTCACTGTTTCCACATCGTCTCCGAACCACTTGACGACCACGTCGCCGCGAATGCCGTGTGCTCGGGTCACCACTCCCATCAGAATATTCTGCCGGGATTTCTCCACTTCTTATTGGGCCTTGGGGGCCTCTTCCGCCGGGGCGGCAGCGGCCTCTTCAGCGGCTTTCAGTCGTTCCTGCGCTTTCGCCTTGGGCTTGGCTTTCTCCGGATTGTTCCGTTGGTTGGGCATCGGAATGATCTCGGCCTCACCAAGAAAACGGGCTACCCGATCGGTCGGCCGGGCGCCGTGATCGAGCCAATACTTGACCCGGTCGGCATCGATTTTGACCCGGTTCGGATCGGTCTTGGGCAGCAGCGGGTTGTACGACCCGACACGCTCAATGAATTTGCCGTCGCGTGGGCTGCGGACATCGGCGACGACGACCCGGTAATAGGGACGTTTCTTGGCACCGGCTCGGGATAGGCGAATTTTGGTGGACACGGGTTGGCTACCTCTTGTTGCTAATCTTGAGTGTTACTGAGGAAATTGTTGGGGCGGGATCAAATTTCGCAGGGCTTCGGGCGATAGTCCTTTGCCCTTTTTCCCCATCTTCCCGACCTTCTTCATCATGCTGGAAATCTGCTTGTACTGTTTGAGCAGTCGGTTGACGTCTTGGATTTCGACCCCGGCGCCGCCGGCAATTCGGCGGCGGCGCGAGCCGTTGAGTACGCGAATGTCGCGGCGCTCCTTCGGGGTCATCGAACTGATAATCGCTTCCTGCCGGCGCAGCGCTTTGTCGTCGATTTGCGCTTCGGCCATTTGTTTCTTGGCTTTGCCGACGCCGGGCAACATTGCCATCAGGCCGTTCATGCCGCCCATCTTGCGCATCTGGCGAAACTGCGCCGCCATGTCATCAAGGTCGAATTGACCCTTGAGGAATTTTTTTTCTAGGCGCGCCGCGTCGTCGGCGTCGATCGTCTCTTGGGCCTTTTCAACAAGGCTGACGACATCGCCCATCCCGAGGATGCGCGAGGCAATCCGGCTCGGGTGAAAGTCCTCCAGGGCGTCGAGCTTCTCGCCGGTGCCCAACAGCTTGATGGGGCAGCCGGTTACCGCACGCATGCTCAGCGCGGCACCGCCCCGGCCATCGCCGTCCACGCGCGTTAGCGCGATGCCGGTCAAGCCGACATGCTTTTGAAATTCGGTCGCGACGTTGACCGCGTCCTGACCGGTCAGGGCATCGGCAACCAATAGGGTCTCGGCCGGCGTTACGGCATCACGAACGGCGGCAACCTCGCTCATCAACGCGCCGTCGACATGCAATCGCCCGGCGGTATCGAGGATCACCACGTCAAATCCGCCGAGCTTCGCCGCCTGTATTGCGCGCCGTGCGATGTCGACAGGCATCTGGCCGCCGACGATCGGCAGCGTCGGCACACCCGACTGCTCGCCCAGCACCTTCAACTGCTCTTGCGCCGCCGGCCGGTAAACGTCCAGCGAGGCGAGATAGACTTTCTTCTTTTCTTTTTCCTGTAGGCGCAGGGCAATTTTGGCCGCGGTGGTCGTCTTACCCGAACCCTGCAGGCCCACGATCAAGATCGGCACCGGCGGGGTTGCCCGCAAGTTGAGCTCGACCGAATCCGAACCCAGCATCTCGGCCAAGTGATCGTGGACGATCTTGATGACCATCTGACCGGGGGTGACGCTGCGCAGCACGTCCTCGCCGACGGCCTTCTTTTGGACCTGCGCAATGAAATCTTTGACCACCGGCAGCGCGACGTCGGCCTCGAGCAACGCCACGCGCACTTCGCGCAGCGCCTCGGCAACGTCGCTTTCTTTGAGCGCGCCCCGGTCGGTCAGCTTGCTGAAGACCGCGCCTAAACGCTCTTGGAGGGCATCAAACATCGCGTCTCATCGTCTAGGGCCCAACGCGAAAAACGCCAGTGCGCGAACCTTCGCGGACTGGCGGACCGGCATTGGGCCGGGTCTACGGTGGAAAACCGTAATGAATAGGCTGGACCATACGCTCGGGCTAAAAAGGGGTCAAGCAATTGCGGCCCCGGAAATCCTTGGATTTTCAGCGGTTTGGGCCATATAACGCGTCATGGCTGCCCTCTCTTTCACCAAGATGCATGGTCTTGGCAACGATTTCATCGTGATCGACGCCCGCGCCCGCCCGGTCGATCTGACCGCCGAACAGGTGCGCGCGCTGGCTGATCGGCATCGCGGCATCGGTTTCGACCAAATCATGGTCATCAAGAATGCCGACAATGCCGATGCCGGCCTCTACATGGCCAACGCCGACGGTGCGACCGTCGGGGCTTGCGGCAACGGCACCCGCTGCGTCGCGGCTCTCCTTTTGGACGAACTGCAGCAAGACACGGTCATATTAGAAACCGATTCC
>CALJDF010000196.1 GCA_938023835.1 uncultured Alphaproteobacteria bacterium | reverse complement strand
CCCGCAAATGGGATGGCCTGATCCCGCCCGAGTATCCCGGCTATCACAAACCGGCCGTCACCTACGATTACAACCACGCCAAAGCCAAACAGCTCCTGGCCGAGGCTGGCTACCCGGACGGCAAGGGACTCGAGCAGTTCGCTGAAGAGTTCAAATTGGCCTTCGTTGCCGAGCGCGAGTCCATCGTTGGGCCGGTCGCAACGATTATCCAGAGTGCCCTCAAAGAAGTGGGCTTCCCGGTGCTGCTTGATCCGCTGCCGTTGCAGCAATATTCGGATCGGCAGTTCGTGAAGAAAGATCTCGGGATGGCGCTCAACGATACGAGCCGCCCGATCGGGATCGATGCCGCCTATGCCCTGATGTTGCAATACGTCACGGTCTCTAAAGGTGGCATCAATAACTGGGGCAACTACAGCAACGAAAGGGTCGACGACCTCTTCTTCAAGGTGAAGGGTGAAGCCGATCAGGCAAAACGCGATGCCATGCTGAAAGAGATCCAAGACATCATCATGGACGAGCTCGCGCTCGTACCGGTGATGGAATACAAATATCAGTACGCATGGCGTGAAGGCGTGAAGGCGCGAAGGGCGTCAGTGTCCACGGCGAGGGCCAGCCGCGCTTCTACGATCTGCATAAGTAAGTCGCACTAAAGAACGGAGCGCAGCGCCATCGCGGCGGTGCGTCCCTTTTTTTGCGCGTCGTCCAAGCCAATGTGCGTGGACCTAGGATGGGGTTAGGCGCCATTGGGACCTTGGTCGCGCCTTTGAGAGGCGTCGATAACCTGTCAAAATTCGGTTCAATCGGAAACCGTGGAAGGTAAGGAAACGTGAAGGATTTCGGCGACGCGTTCGGCTTGGCGTTCGGCCTGATTCTGCAGGGCGACGCCGATCTTGCGGAGATCGTCGGGTTGTCGCTCAGGGTCACGCTGATGGCGGTCGCAATATCATGCGCGATCGGCTTTCCGGTCGGCGCAGCCGCGGCGATTATACGTTTTCCCGGCCGGCAGGGCGTCATTATTGCGATGAATGCCCTTATGGGACTTCCGCCTGTCGTCGTTGGTCTGCTGGTCTACATGCTGTTGTCGAATGCGGGGCCGTTGGGGGTCCTTCAACTGCTCTACACGCCAACCGCGATGATCATCGCGCAATGCGTTTTGGTCACCCCCATCGTCGCGGCGCTCACCCGTCAAACCATCGAAGACCTTGCGATCGAATACGACGAGCAACTGCGCTCTCTTGGCGTCGGTGTTGCCGGACAAGCGGCAACTCTTTTGTGGGACGCGCGGTTCAGCCTGTTGACCACGGCCTTGGCAGGCTTTGGGCGGGCAATTGCCGAGGTCGGCGCGGTGATCACGGTGGGAGGCAACATCGACCACGTCACACGGGTCATGACGACGGCGATCGCGGTCGAAACCTCAAAGGGGAACCTTGGTCTCGCCCTCGCACTCGGCATTATTTTGATCCTCCTTGCTATGATGGTGAACGGCCTGGTGATGACGTTGCGGTCCCAGTGGATGAGCCGCGCCTATGGTTGATCTCGCCCTACCGCGCAGCATGACCGCTGACCATCAAGTACCCATCTTGCCGTTGATGGCCTCGCAGCTGTCCTACGCGACGGCCGCCGGTACGTGGGTTGGTCCGATCGACCTGACGATCGGTCAAGCGGGCGTGACGGTCGTACTGGGCCCCAACGGCGCGGGCAAGAGCGTTCTGCTTCGTTTGCTTCACGGTCTTCTTGAACCGACAAGCGGAACAGTGACGTGGAACGGTCGGCGGCTTGATCGCGATATCCGTCTCCGTCAAGCCATGGTGTTCCAAAGTCCGGTGGTCTTGCGGCGATCGGTGGCGGCGAACTTGCGGTACGCCCTCCGTATTCGCGGCTATCGCGGCGCAGCTCTACATGAGCGTGTTGAAACGTGGTTGAACCATGCCGACTTGATCGAACAGGCGCGGCGACCGGCGACCGTGTTGTCGGGCGGCGAAAAGCAACGGTTAGCCGTCGCGCGAGCCTTGTGCGGTCGGCCCGACGTGCTGTTTCTCGATGAACCCGGCGCCAATCTCGACGGGGCATCGATTGTCGCAATCGAGAACCTCCTGCGCGGTGCGCGCGACGCCGGCACCAAGCTTGTGCTGGTCACGCACGATCTCAATCAGGCGCGGCGCATCGCCGATGACGTTGTGTTCATGGTTGCCGGGCAAGCCCGGGAGCGCGCGCCTGCCGCCCAATTCTTCGAACAGCCGCAGACGCCCGAGGCCAAAGCCTTCATCGAAGGAAGGATTGTTCTTTGAAGCATTTCTTCTTGGGCGTTCTCTTTGGCTTCGTGTTTCTGGTCGCGGTGGCCCTGGGTGGAACAACGGTCTGGGGCGCGGACCGTTTCATCATCGTGCAGTCCACGACATCGACACAGAACTCCGGTCTGTTCGACCATATCTTGCCGCCGTTCGAGAAAACGACGGGCATCGAAGTTCGCGTTGTCGCGGTGGGGACGGGCCAAGCATTGAAGAACGCTCGACACGGCGACGGTGACGTGGTTCTTGTTCACGCGAGTGCCGCCGAAGAGGCCTTTGTCGCTGAAGGATGGGGCGTCGCGCGGCATGACGTGATGTTCAATGATTTCATTCTTGTCGGACCGGCGGCCGATCCGGCGGCAGTCATGGGGATGACTGACGTGGTGGCCGCCTTAAAAAAGATAGCGGACGTGAACGCGGCTTTTCTGTCACGGGGCGACGAGAGCGGCACCCATCTCAAGGAGCAAGCTCTGTGGGCCGATGCGGGAGTTGACGTCGATGCGGCGAGCGGCACTTGGTATCGCGAAACCGGCGCCGGGATGGGAACGACACTCAATACCGCAACCGGGATGGGTGCCTATACGCTCACCGACCGCGGGACGTGGATCAGTTTCAACAACAAGGGTGCCCAAGAAACCTTGGTGGCGGGCGACAAGCGGCTCTTCAATCCCTACGGCGTCATTCTCGTCAACCCGGCCCGGCATCGCCGGGTTCGTGCTGCAGATGGGCAAGCGTTTATCGACTGGCTCATCGGGCCGGTGGGACAACGGGCGATCGCCGACTATCGTGTTGGCGGACAGCAGTTGTTCTTTCCGTCGCGACGATCGTCGCGGCCGAATTCATAGACTAGGCGACGGCAGCTGAGAGTGGTCCGTCGGCAGGTGCGTCGTTCGGTGGGCGCGCGAATACCCGTCGTACCATCGGCACAAACGTCTCGATCGGCTCGGCCTCAAAGGTCGGATCGAACGCCTTTTGATCCCACCGCTCGACGAATCGCACCGCGCTGTCATAGAACAGGTGGTCCTTGTAGGCGTCTCGCGCGTTGCGATCCTTCCCGAGGTGATGAAGGTAGTAGTAGGCCTGAAAGATCGTGTGGTGCTGTAAAACCCAATAGTTTTCGTCCGATATGAAGGGGCGCAGCATCTCTGCCACGAACCGGCCGTGGTTCATCGGCGCAACGTAATGGCCCATATCGTGGAGAAGCGCGCATACGATCGTTTCTTCATCGGCCCCATCGCGTTGCGCCAGTGTCGCGGCCTGGAGGCCGTGTTCGAACATATCGACCGGTAGGGGCCCGCAGTCCTTGTCCCTCAGCGACGTGAACATCTCCAGCACCCGATCAGCGGTGAACTGGTTTTCCGCTTCGAGGTAGGGCTGCAGGATTTCGTGATCTGCCTTGGTCGAGTCGGCGAGATGGCGAAATTCTAACTTATCCATGGCGCGCCCCTTATCCGCCTATTCGGCCGCATTCATGACGTCATCGACCGTGCGGTGTTTGTTGATCTTCATCGTCACATGGTCGCCCGAAGTGGTCTTGGCGTGACGTGGCGGGTTGTTGGCATTGGTACAGGTTGGAATGCACTCGATGACGGCATCGTAATTCGGTTGATGAAAGAACAGCAGTGAGGTCTTGCTGACATGGGCTTTGTCGCGCGGTGGGTTGGCCACCCGATGCAATGTCGAGACCCACTCGTCGTTGGTCCATTCCGACATCAGGTCACCGAGGTTGATCGCGAACGTGTCCGGGATCCACGGCACGGCCGACCAATTGCCGTCTCGGGTTTGAACTTCCAGTCCGCCGACATCGGTATCGGTCTGGACGATCGTCAGGCTGCCGTAGTCGGTATGCGCACCAGCGCGGCTTTGCCCAGCCGCAGGCGCAATGTCCTCTTGGCCAGGATAGTGGATCACGCTGAAATTCGTAATGTGCTTGTCGATCTTGTCAGCAAACCAGTTTTCGTCGAGATCGAGGGCAACGGCGAAGATGCGCATGAGGTCGCCGGCTAGCCGGTTCATCTCCGTGTAATAGGTTTCCCACACCGCGCGCATCTTGTCCGGCTGATCAGGCCAGAAATTTGGCGCGAAGTAGCGCGACCCGGCGGCACCGAAGTGATACTCGTCCAAGGCGTGATCGAAGGGCCCGATCGAGAAGGACTCTTTGATGTCCGGGGGTTGTTCTTCGTCCACACTGTAAGACAGGCTTTCCGCACCAAAAGGCGTGTAGCCCCTGTATCGATCGGGCGGCATTTTGAAGCGCATCTTCTCCCAAAATGGTCGATCGAAATACGCTTTGCTGATGCGATGCATTTCGGCAATGAGCGCTTTGTCGACGCCATGGCCCTCGACGACCAAGAACCCGATGTTTCGGCAGGCGTCGTCGAGTTGTGCCGCGACACCCTTTTTGTCGCTGCCGTCCAGGAACGCTGCGATGTTGATAAGAGGAACAGTCGACATCAATTAAACCTCCGCCGCCGCCAGTGTTTGCTGTGCTGATTCGTAAAGCGGTAGATCGATCATCTGACCATCCGCCTGAGTGGCGGCGCCGCCGGCCGCCTCGAATGCCGCCACAACTTTCTTGGCAAACGTCACCTCTTTCTCAGAAGGCGCGAAGCCTTTGTGAATACCGGGGATTTGCTTCGGGTGAATCGCGATCTTGCCGCGAAACCCGATCGCTTTGATGCCTTGCGTTTCCTCGATCAGGCCGCCCTCGTCGCCCATGTTCAGCCAGACGCCGTCGATGGCGATGACCTTGTGCCGCGCACACGCAGCAGCGATTCGGCTACGCGGGTAGAGAAGGGGGTCCCATTCCATCGTGCCGCCGGTCTCGGCGGTAAAGTCGGCCGAGCCGAACCCAACCCCGCATAACCGCGGCGATGCGCCGGCAATGTCGTAGGCGTTGTCGAGCCCTTCTGTGGTCTCGATGACGGCGACAAGTTCAAGGTCGGGGTGCCCGGTCAGCAAGCAATCAACCCAGCGTACTTCGTCGGCACCGCCAACCATGGGGATCAGAAGGCCATCTGGCGCAACCGGCGAATCGATCAGCGCGACGAGGTCGCGTAACCCTGCGTCTGTCTTGGGGGAGTTGATCCGGATAAACCGTCGCGCTGCACCGCTATAGGGCGCCTTGAGGTGGTCCATCACGATCCCGCGGGCTTCATCCTTGCTTTCGGGCGGCACCGCGTCCTCAAGATCGATCGCGATGAGGTCGGCGCCGCTGTTGGCGGCTTTTTCAAATCGTTCCGGACGATTACCGGGTACGAACAATGTGCTGCGGAAAAGATGGGTAATGGTGGCCTCCCTGGGTCGTCGTTTTGCCGTCAGGATGGGCCGGACGCGCAGGGCGGTCAACGGTGCATCGCACGGTTGCACGTCGTGTCCTGAGAGAGACAATCGCGCACATCCACAAAGGAGAAACCATGCTCGTCATTTCCCAAACCCCGTGGGCTCCGGACACGCTCGAGGGTGACACTGCGGCCTTAATCCGGGCGTCGAAGCGCCGTTTGGAAGATGACCTGCCGCCCTTGGTGCTCTTGCCCCTGGCGGATCCGGCGGCCACGCCGGATGAAGCCGCGCTGGAGGCGGCACTCGGCGCCTTGGCGCAAAATGAGTCGGTCTATCTCGCGGGCGCCGCGCAGGTGACCCTAGCCTCCGGGCAGCCACACAGCATCGGCTATCTTTTCGGCCCGGACGGCAAGCGGCAGCTCCGGACACCAAAAATCTCTCCTGATTTGGTGGACCGCTACAACGACGCAACGGCGGACGTCAATGTGCCCGCCGCGTTTGGTGTCGCGGCGACGCCGCATGGGCAGATCGGCTTCCTCATCGGTGAGGACGTACTGTTTCCGCATTTGGTGCGGGCCCTGGTGTTGAATGGGTGTGAGCTTCTGCTCAACCCGATCCGCGAAACCAGCGACGAGCGATTCGAGATGCGCCAGATCGTGCGCCGCGCGCGGCCCTACGAAAACCGGATCTATTTGGCCTGTGCCGCACCCCGCGCGGCGACTATTGAAGGGACCGAAATCGCGCTTCCGGCGGCATCCGCTCTGAATGACTGGATTGGCAATACGGTAAGCGCCCAGGGCGACGAGAGCTTCATTCTGTGCGCGCCCGACATCGATCGACTGCGCCGCTTACGCCAGGCCCCGGGTCCCAACTTTCCGGCCATTCTGCGCACCCAACTCTATGCCCCGGGTTATGCCGCAACGGGCGAGAACGTCACCGAAGTGCCGACAACGCGGGCGGCTTGGCAGGCAGAAGGGCAGCGCCGCGTCGCGGCGACTGCGGCACAACCCGTTAAAGATGAACGACTGAGTTACGGGGTTGTCCTCGGGCAGCACGTTGTCCGCATCCTGCGCAAGGCGGAACTCGCGGCCGAAACGAAGATGCGCAACGTCGAAGAAGCGATCGAACTCGTGCAATTTCGCGTCGAACGCACCAAGCCCGGCATCGTCGTGTTCCCCGAGTTCTTCATCACCGGCGCCCAGGTCAACCGCACCCCCGATGTGTGGGCGCAAATCGGCGTCCGGTTTCCGGGGCCCGAGATTGACCGCCTGTGCAAGTTCGCACAGGACATGGGGTGTTACGTGTCGGGTGGTTGCTTCGAGGCCGACGACGATTGGCCCGGTCGCTTTTTCAATACCGCCTTCATCATCGACGACAGCGGCACGGTTATTCATCGCTATCGCAAGATTCAATGCGCGGACGTCCTCGGCACCTTGCCGGATACAACACCCGGTAGCATCTACTCACGCTATGTCGACAAATACGGCTACGACCACCTGTTTCCCGTGGTGAAAACCCCGCTGGGGTGCCTTGGGACCATCGTGTGTTTCGATATGAACTTCCCTGAAACCACGCGCGCACTTGTGCGTCGCGGTGCCGAGGTCATATTGCATCCGACATCGGAGCCGCATGGCGGGGGCCGATCCGCGTGGGAGATGGGTCGACGAACGCGGGCCTTCGAGAATACGGCCTATATCGTCTCTGCGGCGATGGGCGGCGAGTATCTCAACCATGCCGACACCGTGCCCAACCTCTATTCCCGGGGTCACGCCAAGATCGTGAACTACGACGGCAATGTTCAGGTTGTGGCCGATGGACCGGGACGGGTTGCGCTTGAAGGTCGAATCGATTTGCGCGCCGTGCGTAAGGCGCGCGCCAATCCGTTCAGCAACCTTGCCGCGTGGGATGAACCTGCGGTCTACGGTCATGTCTACGTCGCCCGCCAAGGGCTGCCCAACGACCTTTGGGCCGATGATGCGGCCGAGTTTCCCTACCGCGGCATGAAGCCGACAATGGCAGTGGTGCGGGAATACACCGATGAGGGCATTTTTGTTCGGCCGGCGGCCACCTAGGCTGGCGCGACTGGAAACACCTTCGGCGCCCCGGGGATATCGATGTCGTTCCAATTCGGATTGACGGTGAAATCCTGTGCGCCGCACTGGGTGCATACGAGCTTGTTGGCAACCCGAGGGATGGGATAGTCGCTGCCCAGTCGGGCAATCAGCGGGGCGACATCCATCAAGCCATGGTGGTGGCACTTCACGCAACAGACGAAGAGCCGCATTCCCTCTTCGATGAGGCACGACAGCGGCACGCCGGTTTTCTGCGTTGCTGGCATTTTTTTTGGTCTAAACAGTCTCGGCGGCGGCGTCTGCTTGCATGATGCGGTCATTTTGCGGGCATGCTGGTATGCGTCCCGTGGTTCGGTCTATC